>CASFXO010000153.1 GCA_949298665.1 uncultured Lentisphaeria bacterium | reverse complement strand
CGATCCGCACCCGGATCAGCCGCCGGGTCGGCGCCCCAACGGCGGCGGTCATCCGGCGGATTTCCCGCTTGCGCCCCTCGTTCAGGATGAATCGGTAGCAGCACGGCGCCAGCTCCTCGACGCGACGCGCCCGCAGCCGCTCGCCGCCCTCCTCGATGCCGCGGCACAACCGTTCCCGTTGCGCCGCCGGAATCGGCCGCGCGGTATAGACCCGGTATTCCTTGCAGATCTCGTGCCGGGGATGAGTCAGGGCCGCCACAAAATCCCCGTCGTTGGAGAAGAGAATCAGCCCCTCGCTCTCCTTGTCCAGACGTCCGGCCGAAAACAGCCGCGCGGGCGGATCCAGCCGAATCAGATCCAACGCTTTTTTTTCAGCGAAACGATCGGCGTTGGTGCAGACGTAGCCGCGCGGTTTGTGCAGCATGATATAATGTTTCCGCTCCGGTTCCGGCAACGGCGCGCCATCCAGCGCGATCCGGTCGGCGGCGGTCACCCGCCGCCCCGGCGCCAGCACCCGTTCGCCATTGACCGTCACCCCCCCCGCCAGCACCAGCGCTCCGGCGGCGCGGCGCGAAGCCACCCCGGCGGCGGCCAGGCGTTTGACCAGCCGCGCTCCGGAGTCGTCGGCACTATTTACGGAATCGTTCTTGTTTTTCGATCTCATACGGGTTATCTTACACCCCAAAACGGAGAAATACAAATGCCGGAAACCATCGGACAACTTTATCTGGTCAGCACGCCGATCGGCAACCTCGAGGACATCACGCTGCGGGCGCTGGAAGTCCTCCGCAGCGTCGACCTGATCGCCGCCGAAGACACCCGCCACACGCGGCAGCTGCTGACGCACTTCGACATCCATGTCAAACTGATCAGCTATCACGCCTTCAACGAACATCGCCAGACCGGCAGACTGCTGGACGACATCCGCGCCGGATTGCGCATCGCGGTGGTCTCGGATGCGGGGACACCGGCCATTGCGGATCCGGGTTTTCTGCTGGTGCGGGAGGCGGTTCGGGCCGGTATCGAACCGGTGGTGATTCCGGGGGTGTCGGCGCTGACTTTCGCGGCGACGGCGGCGGCGCTGCCGGTGGACCGGTTCGCCTTCTACGGGTTCCCGCCGGTCAAGTCAGGCCGGAAACGGCAGTTTTTCGAGCGGATCGCCGCCGAGGACAAAACGGTATTTCTCTATGAATCCCCGCACCGGATCGCCGCAACTCTGCGGGAAATCGCCGCCGTTCTCGGACCGGAAACGCCTGTGGCCCTGATCCGGGAGGCGACCAAAATACATGAGGAAATTCTCCGGAATACCGCACAGAATCTGGCGGACGAGCTGGAGCGTTCCCCCCGCAAAGGCGAATTCGTCATCGCCGTCCGCCCCGTCGCCGCAGCTCCCTCCGCCGCGCCGGACGCGTCCGAAGAATAACGCCGATTCAGAGCAATCCGCGCTCCCGCAGTACACCACGCAGCTGCCCGGCGGATTCGAACCGGCAGACCGGCCAGTCGAACGCCGTCGCACCGCTCAGGCAGAATTCCCGGTCGTCCACATACAGCGAAGGCTTGCCGTAATCCGCCTCCAGCGCGGCGAACATCGCGGGGTCCGGCTTTCTCGCGCCGACCACGAAACTGTACACGCCGTCCGGCAGCAGCCGGGCGATCTCAAAACGACGCCGGAATTCCGTCATGTGCAGCGGCGACGTGTCAGAAAACAGCACAATCCCCGTCCCCGCCGCCCGAAGATCCCGCACCAGCTCCGCCATGCCGGGCATTTCCGCCGCCAGAATCGCGTTCCAGGCCGACCGGATGAAATCATCCGGCAGCTCCGAACCGGTCGCACTGCGGAAAAGCGCCAGAAATTCCCCCTCTCCGATCCGTCCCCGTTCATAGCGTTCCACCCCCGCCAGCAACGCCGGCGGAACCTCTCCTATGGCCCGGTATCCGAGCAGTCCGAAACAACGTTCCGGACGGATTTCCAGACAGACTCCGCCGATATCCAGAGCGATGAACGGATGTTCTTTCATGGCTTCCAGCCGCCTTTCCCCTGCATTCCTATTGTTCTTCCGCGCCGGGAACTTCCAGCATGCCGCCACGTTTGGCGACGATATAATTGCAGACGTTGTCCCCGGCCACATTGCAGGCCGTTTCGAACATGTCCAGCAACGGATTGATTCCGATGGCCAGCGCCACGATCATCGAAACCTCGAAATCGTTCAGGCCCAGATTCGCCAGCACCATGAACAACAGAAAGACACTTCCGCCCGGAATTCCGCCGGCGCCGATCGAGGCGAACACCACCGAAATCAGCAGCACCGCCAGCTGCGACACCCCGAGCTCCATCCCGAAGATGTTCGCCGCCAGAATCGCAAACACCGGCAGATGAATACATACGCCGTCCATGTTGACCGTGGCGCCGAGCGGCAGCACGAAGCTCGACAGCTGCTCCTTCACATGCAGCTGTTCATTGGCCACCCGGAACGACACCGGCAGCGTCGCCGCACTGGAACGGGTCAGAAATGCCGTAACAATGGCCTCCTTGATCTTATTCAGCACCCGGTAGGGATTTTCCCGGCAGAACAGCAGCAGGAAAAGCGGATAAATCAGGAAGATCATCAGCACGACGCCGATGATCACGCACCCCGCAATCCGGACATACGGGAAAAAGAGATTCAACCCGTAGATGGCGAAATTGACCGTCGTCAGCGCGAATACCCCGATGGGAAAATATTCCATGACCCAGTCCGTGATCTTGAACGCCGCCTTCTGGGCGGCGTCGAACACCTCCAGCATCAGCTCCACCGAGCGGCCGGTCCGGGAATGTTCGCCGTGTTCCTCCACCACGATGCGGGCGGCCAGCCCGAACAGAATGGCGAAAATGATGATCGGCAGAAACTGCCCCTCGCCGAGCGCCTGAAACGGATTCATGAACAGATTGCTGATGAACTGGGAAATACCGCCGCCCGCGCCGTGCATTTTCATGGAGCTGACCTGCGGGATGAATTTTTCGGAAAATTTCTGAGCGTTTGCCATCGCCGGATTCATGATGACCGCCAGAAAGATTCCGAAAACGCCCGCGAAAAGCGAAGTCAGAAAATACCAGACCAGCACCGACAGCCCCAGTTTGCCGAACTTCTTCACCGGCAGACTCGCGGCCCCCGAGACCAGAGAAAAGAAGATGATGGGAATCACCACCATCTTCAGCATCGCGATCAGCACCGTCCCGAAAGGTGAAATCACCCCGGTGATCCGCGCCAGCGTCTCCTCGCCGTAACAGGCCCCCAGCCGGGAACAGCCGATCCCGACGGCAATCCCGAGTACAAAGGCAACGGCGACGCGCCAGACCAGCGGAATCGAAAAGTATCCCTTGAGCCATTTCTTCAACATAAGCAACTCTCATTTCTGCTTGAATTTTCCGGAGAAACCGTCCACCCGGCGCGCACCGTCCGGCGCGATGTTCCGTCGCCGGAATGCCCGGACGACGGCGGAAAATTTTGCCGGGCGCCGTCATCCATACCGGATTCGTCAGGTAGAAATACATCACAAAGTCCGTTTCGTCAAGTGGAAAAACCTTTCCCCTCCCGGGATTTTCATGGAAATCTGCCCAATCCGGCGTCAGCCTCCTTCCTGCCGCAGCCAACACATGCCCCCCATCCGGGAAATTTTCATGAGGAAAAAACGGAAGCGGGGTTGACTTCCTGCACTTTCCCTGTACAGTTCTCCCAGAAGTCCTGAAGGAGCATATCGGATGAAACCGAATTTCACCGCCCTGAAACAGCAATTGGCCGAAATCGCCGACCTCAAGGCCGCCGCCGCCGTCCTCGAATGGGATCAGCAGACCTTCCTGCCTCCCGGCTCGGAAAAGGGCCGCGCCCGGCAGATCGCCGCACTGAGCCGCCACCTCCACCGCGCCGCCACCGCGCCCGAACTGGGCCGAACCATCGAGGCGCTGGAAAACCATCCGCCCGAACCCGACACGATCGAATTCGCCCTGCTCCGGGCCGCCCGGCGCCATTACGACCGGCACGTCCGGGTGCCGGAGGCACTGGCGGCGGACCTGAGCGCGACCACGGCCGAAGCCTATGCCGACTGGCTCCGGGCCCGGGAACAGCGGGATTTCCGCATTCTCGCCCCCCGGCTGGAAAAGATCGTCGACCTGAAACGGCAGTACGCCGCACTCTTCGCTCCGGAAGAACGCCTCTACGACGCGTTGCTGGACGATTATGAACCGGGACAGACCGCCGCGGAGCTGGACGTGGTTTTCGCCGAACTGCGTACCCGGCTGCCGGGGCTGATCGATGCCGTCATCGCCGCTCAGAAATCCGGTCCGGACTTTTCCGACCGCACCTTCCCGGCGGCGGCGCAGATGGAATTTTCCAGAGATCTGGTTACAGCCATGGGATTTGATTTTCAACATGGCCGGCTGGATCTCACCGAACATCCCTTCACCACCGATTTCGGACTGGACGATGTGCGCATCACCACCCATATCGACGAACGGGATTTTCTGAGCTGCATCCTCAGCTGCGTGCACGAATGCGGACACGCCCTTTATTCGCTCGGCATCGCCTCCGAGCTGGACCGGACGCCGCTGGCGGACGGCGCGTCCCTGGGGTTTCACGAGTCGCAGTCGCGCCTGTGGGAAAACCAGGTGGCGCGCTCCGCGGCATTCTGGCAGGCGTTTCTGCCGCATCTGCACCGGTATTTCCCGGGGCAGCTGGCCGATGTGAGCGAAGCGGACTTTCTGGCGACGGTCAACCGGGTCGAACGTTCGGAGATCCGCATCGAATCCGACGAAGTCACCTACAACTGCCACATTCTTCTGCGCTACGATATCGAAAAAGAGCTGATTCACGGCCGCGTCCGCTGTGCCGACCTTCCGGAATTATGGCACGAAAAAATGCGGGAATATCTCCATATCACCCCCGCCGACGACACCCGCGGCGTGCTTCAGGACGTGCACTGGCCGACCGGCGGCTTCGGTTATTTTCCCACTTACACCATCGGCAATCTGCTCGCCGCCCAGCTCTGGGAACTGGCCCGCCGGGAACTGCCCGGGCTGGACGAACGCATTGCCGCCGGAGACCTGCGGCCTCTGCGGGAGTGGCTCCGGGAACGCGTCCACCGCCACGGCGCCCGCTACCTGCCCGGAGAATTGCGGCAACGGCTTTTCGGCGACGCCCGGCTCCGGGCCGAACCGTTCCTGCGTTATCTGGCCGACCGTTATCTGCCGGAGGCCTGAACCATGGAACAGCAGCGCATCGAACTCATCGGCCGGATCATCGTCGGTTCGGGCGCGGTCGAAAGCGCCCTGCGGCGGCGCGGCGCCACCGGCGCAGGCATCCACGAATTGACCGATTCCCTGGGAGACGTGCTGCCGCCGGAAGCGGTCCGGCTGCTGCACTACATCGCCGCCGTCCGCAACAAGGCCGCCCACGAAGGAGCCGATGCCGAATTGACCGACTTCGATCCGGAGTTCTTCGAAGACGCCTGCTCCGCCGTCATTCGCGAACTGGACGGTGGACCGGCGGCCGGCGCCGTACCGCCCCCCGCACCGACGACCGTCGCCGCAACACCCGCTCCGCCCGCCGCCACCGCAGCAGCAGCACCGGCGGAACCCGCCGACCGCGGCGCAGCACCGGCCATGACAGACGCCGTTTCGCCGCTCTCTTCACAAGCGCCATCTCCCGCTCCGGAGGTTGCGCCGCGCCGCCCGGACCTGAGCCGGAGCCTCCGGCGCGCCGCCCTGATCCCGGTGCTGCATCTGCTGTATCCGGTCTGGCTGCTGCTCCGGTCGCTGCGCCCGGCCATCGCGCCCGGCCTCGGCATGGGGGCTTACGGGCTGGCGATCCTGCTGACGGTGATCGCCGCCCGCACCGGCAGAGCCGGCTGGCTGTATCCGGCGGGGCTGCTGCTGGCGGGGGCGTGGCTGTACGGAGCCGTTGACGGATGGCGCCGGAGGAAACTCGATCCGCTGCCGCAACTGTTCTATCTGGCGCCGGGAATCAATCTGTTTTATCTTCTCTACCGGATTGCGGGACGAACGGACAAATTGCAGTTTTTCGGCTCCCTGACACTGCTGGGCGCTGCGGCGGTGGGGATTTATCTCCCGCTCTGTCATGAGGAATACGCGGCCGGAGCGGTGGTGTTCGCAGCAGGGTATCTGGTCGGCGCCGTCATGGCGCTGCTGGAAGACTTTCAAGCCCGGGCGGCGGCGGCGGAAGCGGCGGAAACCGCCGGGACGAAATAACCGTCCGGCGGCCGCTCCCTTCGGCTCTCCGGCCGGTCGGCGTCGTGACGCTTCCGTCCGCTTCAAAAAAGAACAACCGCCGGAGCGGAATCCGCTTCGCTCCGACGGTCTGTGACGAGGGTTCCGCCGAACCGCAACCAACCGGCGCGCAACCGGCTCAGCCGTTGTAACTGAACTGGAACGCCCGGGCGGCCTTGACCGCTTCCCGGATCTTTTCCACCAGCATGTCCGGCACGGCGACGTTGGTCTTCACCACGCACAGCGAGCAGCCCTTTTCCAGATCCTGCGGCGCCCGGATGTCGATGATGTTGATGTTCTTCTCGCCGAGAATGCCGGCAATGCGCCCGATGACGCCGGGCTCATCGGCGTACTCGACGAACAGGTGGCTGCCGCTGGGTTCGAGATAAAGTTCGTCGAAGCGGTTGACCCGGGAAATCATCAGCCGGTTTTCGACGATGGTGCCGCGCACGCTGACTTTCCGCACCAGATCGTCGCCGACGGCGAGATCGATGGTCATCGAATTCCCGTAGTGCTTGTCGTTGTCCACTTCCCGGTTGATCAATTCAATCCCGCTGTCGCTCAGGCATTTTTCCGCATCGGCGGCGCCGCTGTCGGCGGCGAATTCCGCCGCGATTCCGGCCGCGATCGGCGCGGTCATCCATTTGGCGAAACGGGCCAGATCCCCGTAGAAACTGGTTTCGATCCGGGTCGGGTTCTTGTCCCGGCCGAGGTAGGAATAGGCCAGACTGGTCAGCACGTAAGCCAGCTGCTGGTAGCGGATGTCCAGCCCGTCCGGGACCGCCTTGTTGACGACGCAGTTGGTGATGCCCTGCTCAAAATAGGCGATGGTCTGCTCCGCCGCCCGGCGCGCCGCCATGAAATTGGCTTCATGCGTATTCGCCCCGAGGTGCGGCAGCATCAGGTCGGCCACGTCGGCCACCGACTTGGGCCCGGCGGCGTCCTTGGGATAGACGTCATTGCAGAAGATCAGCTTCTTTTCCGCCTTGACCGCGCGCAGGTCCGCTTCGTTGATGATGCCGGCGCGGGCGCAGTTGACCAGCACGGCGCCGGGCTTGAGCAGCTCCAGCAGCCGCCGGTTGATCATGCCGCGGGTATCGTTGTTTTCCGGAATGTGCAGCGACACCAGATCCGATTCCGAGAAGATCTCTTCCACCGAAACCAGTTTGACGTTCA
>CASFXO010000152.1 GCA_949298665.1 uncultured Lentisphaeria bacterium | reverse complement strand
CGGTGGCCTTTTTCCAACGGCACCGGGCGGGAGATCTCTGTACGCGGCTGTTTTCGGTGGTACGGCTTCAGGAATTGATGTTTCAGGTGGTTTCCCAGCAGTTTCTCGGGGCTGTTTTCGCATTGTGCAGCGTGATCATGCTCTGTTACTACAGCTGGCGGCTGACGCTGGTGGCGGTGCCGCTGGTGCTGGGGTATGGCTGGCTGCTGTTTTTCCTGTTCATGCGTCTGGAAAGGCCGCTGCGGACGGCGGCGGACATGGTCGGACGGGAATCCGGATTCCTGAAACAGGTGTTCGACGGGATCGGAAAAATCCGGAGTGCCGGAGCGGAGGGGAGCATCGAGAACCGGTTTCTGGATGACTTCATCGCGGAGAAGCGGGCGCGGGACCGGTATTTTGCCGGAGCGGGCGCGGTGGAGGTGATCGGCATCGTCATGCCCGCGGTGATGAACTTATTGTTTTACTATCTGATCGGCAAGGTGTGGCGGGGGAGTCTGGAGCTTTCCGGATTTCTGGCGTTTCTTTCCGCATATGGGAATTTTCAGATCGCCGTCATCACCATCGGAGAAAGCTTCTGGCTGCTGGCTTCCCGGAAACCGGAACTGGACCGGCTGAAGATTTTCTGGGAGACGGAAGTGGAGTCCCCGGAGGGCAAACCGCAGGCGGGCCGACTCGACGGCTCACTGGAGTTTTCCCATGTGACCTTCGGCTACGAACCGGAGGCGCCTCCGGTGCTGCGCGATGTCTCCTTTGCGGTCAGACCGGGGGAACTGGTGGCGATCGTCGGTCCGTCCGGAGCGGGCAAGAGTTCGCTGGTCCGGCTGATGCTGGGATTCGAATGCCCCGGGAACGGCAGCATTCTTTACAGCGGGCAGGACCTCCGGGAGCTGGATGTCCATTCCGTGCGGCGGCAGTTGGGGGTGATTCTGCAGAACAGCCGGATCATGCCGGGCAGCATCCTCGAGAATATCGCCACCGGCGTCGACTGTTCGCCGGAGGCGGTGGCGGAGGCCCTGCGTCTGGCCGCGCTGGATCAGGACATTGCCGCGATGCCGATGGGGATTTACACGAACGTGAGCGAAGGGGTGCTTTCCGGGGGGCAGCAGCAGCGGATTCTGATTGCCCGGGCGCTGATCGGCAGACCGGCCATCGTCATCATGGACGAATCCACCAGCGCGCTCGACAACGAAACCCAGGAAACGGTGCGGCGCAATATCGAACAGCTGAACGTGACCCGGATCGTGATCGCCCATCGGCTGTCGACGATCATTCACGCGGACCGGATTTACGTGCTGGAGAAGGGGGAGATCCGGGAATCCGGGACCTTTGCGGAACTCATGCGCCGCGACGGGGTGTTCCGGCGTCTGGCGCGGCGGCAGATGCTTGAGGAGGAGGAGAAGGGAAAGGCGGAAGTTGTGCCATGAAGAAAATTTACTGGACCATCATTTCACTGCTGAGTGTCTTATGCGTTTTCCTGGCGCTGGAGGCGCTGGGCATTTTCAATTACGGGCGGGTTGCCCGGGACGACGGGTTCGCCGCGCACGCCGGGCGGCGGGAGGAGGCGGTGAACCGCCGGGATGTCTGGCGCATCGCCGTGCTCGGGAACTACACGGATCAGTCCTACCTTGCCGAGGTGGCGCAGGGCATCGGACGGATTGCGCTGCTGCTCAATATCGACGGCGGCATTCTCGGGCGGCCGGTGGAGATCACCTACGTGGAACCGCGGGATGAAAGCTACGCCACCCGTCTGGCCGCGCTGGGACTCTGCGAGCGGCCGGACATCGCGTATCTGATCGGGCCGGTGTCGACGTCGCGGCTGCGGGAGGTGCGCACGTTGTGTCAATATTATGCGCTGCCGGCGCTGGCGCCGTTTTCGCCGCTGTCGCCGGAGCTGCCGGTGCTGGAGCCGGACATTTTCGGGACGCTTTATCCGACGCGGCTGCTTTTCGATCCGCTGATTCAGCGGCTCAAGGAGATGGGGTGCCGCAATCTGCTGTTCGTATCGGCGGGGACGGAATCCTACAGTTCGGTGTTTGCGAACATGCTGATCGAAAAGCTGCGTCAGGACGCCTTTTTCCATGAAATCCACCGGATCGATTTTCTGCCGCCGGCCCACGAAAGCCATTTTCTGCAGCCGTTGAAGCGCCTGTACGAAAACAGCGATATGGACGCGGTGATCTTTACGGATACGCCGGAAAATCTGCAGGTTTTCGGGCGCGTGATGCGGGAACTGAACATCCGGCTGCCGGTGTTCGGGAACGATCTGCTGGCGGTGTCGACCCTGCCGCACTATATCCGGGAGTGCGAATTTCCGCTGGATTATGTTACATTTGAGGGGAACATTCTGCCGGAGGCGGTTTCCCGGCGGTACACCGAGCTCTTCCGGCGCTCGCCCGGAATCAAGGAGCAGTTCGGCATCGTGGGGTGCTGGTTGTTCCGCGAGGCGCTGGAGGAGCTGAAAACCTATGAGCCGAAGGCGGTCGGAGAACGGGTCAAGGAGCTCTCCGCCCGCTACTTCCGGGACGACCGGCACCACATCGAGCTGGTCATCCGGGAGGTGAAGCCGTCCGCGGAAGGAGTTGAAAAACATGAAAAATAAAGGAAGTCGGCTCCGGGCCGCGCTGCTGGGCTTGGTGTTGGCCGCCGGACTGGCGGCGGGCTGTTCGCGGGACGAGGCGGCGACGGGCGGAGGACGAACGGTCCGGCTGGCCGTCGCGCCCGATTATCCGCCTTATGCGTATCGGCATCAGGGGGAACTGACCGGCATCGACGTGGAACTGGGGGCGCTGATCGCGCAGGAGGCGGGAGGCGAACTCCGGATCGTCCCGGGGGATTTTTCCGAATTGCTGGAACTGGTGCGGCAGGGGAAGGCGGATATGGCGATCTGTGCGCTGGCGGTGACGGCGGAGCGGCGGGAAGCGGCCGCTTTTTCCGATCCGTACGAGTTCGCGGGGCAGACGTTTCTGGTGCGTGCCGGGGAAAATATCCGTTATCTGACCGACATGCGGGGGAAGGAGGGATTCCGCATCGGCGCGGAAACCGGTTCGACGGGCTTCCAACTGATCGACCGTTTCCTGGGCGAAACCCGCCTGCCGATGCGCCTGATCGGGTATGCCGGCAACCGGGAGGCGGTGGCGGATCTGCTGGAGAAACGCAACGACGCGGTCATTCTGGATCCGCTGGTTGCCCGCTGTCTGCAGATGGAGCACCCGGAACAGCTGGAGATTCTGCGGGATCAGCTCAATCATGAGGAATTCGCGGTCGCGGTCGCGCGGCGTGAACCGCGGCTGCTGGCGGCGGCGAACCGGGCGATTCACCGGTTGTGGCGGTCCGGCGAGCTGCGGGCGCTGCAGCAGAAGCATATCCGGCAATCGATGAAGCGGGGGGAAAACGATGCTCCGTAGTTTACGATGGGCGGAAGAGCGGGACGGGGAATGCCGGAGAGCGGATTTCGCGCGGGCGTATACGGAGGACGGGCCGGGCGTGCTCCGTTATCTGCTGGCCGCGGGGATGCAGACGGCGGACGCGCAGGACGTGCTGCAGAATTCGTTTCTTGCGCTGTGGGAACTGCGTTTCCGGATCGAGGATACGACCCATCTGACTCCGCTCTGGATCACCGTCGCGCGACACAAGATGCTGGATTTTTTCCGGAAAAGCCGCCGCACGGTGGCGCTCCCCTCCGGGCTGGAGCGGATGCCCGATTCCCGGAACGACCTTCGGGAACTGGACCGGAGTGTCCTGCGGCGGAGAATCGCCGAGGCGCTTCGCCTGCTGCCGGAGGAGACGGCCGAAGCGTACCGGTTGACCAAAATCGCCGGATTGCCGGTCCGGGAAGTCGCCGGAATGCTGGGGCTTTCCGAGAGCGATGTCAAGAGCAAGGTATTCCGGGCGCGGAAAAAATTGATGGCATCGCTGTCCGATTGGAAGGATTTTCCGGAAAATTGAAAAAAATCGACATGCAATGCAACTTTTTTCTTTCTGAAACGCTTACAGGGTGAAAGTGATGGATGAAGGAATGGAAATCATGGAGTGCTTCGATCGTCAGATCGCCCGGATTTTCCGGGAGGAATTGCCGGAGATGCCGGAGTTGCCGGAGGTGGAGGAGCTCGATCTGGAAACTCTGGAGCAGCTGCAGGCGGCCGGAGATGGTGGAATGCCGGCGGACATCGTCCGTTTTTTGAAAAAAAACAGATAACAGGAGGCGTTTTATGAACAAGGAACAGGTCAAGAAGTTTTACGAAGCGTTGAAGACCGACAAGAGCATGGCCGAAGAACTGAAAAAGCAGTTCGAGGCCGCGAAGCCGGCCACGGCGGAATGCGCCGCCGCATTGATGGTGAAACTCGCCGCCGGCAAAGGGTATGCCTTCACCGTGGAAGACCTCAGGGCGGTGGCGGATGAAACCCGGCTGCTGGATCGGGACGAGCTGGACAAGATCCATGCCGCCGGCGGGGCGGGATTCGGTCCCACCTGCTGGGGGGCGCTCTGGATTTGAGCGGCCGATTCCTGCTCCGGGGACGGGTCCCGCCTCCGGAGCGAAGTTCCGGAAGAGATCATGACACAAGGAGGCAGAGTTGAAGATGGATCAGGTCAGAAAATTTTATGCGGCGCTGGAAAGCGACAAGGCCATGGCGGATGAGTTGAAGAAGGCGTTTGACGCCGCGAAGCCGGAGACGGAGGAATGCGCCGCGGCCATGGTGGTGAAACTCGCCGCCGGGAAGGGCTACCACTTCACCGTGGAAGACCTCAGGGCGCTGGATGCGGAAACGAAGCGGCTCGACAAGGATGAGCTGGACCGGATCAACGCCGCCGGCGGGATGGAAGGCCGTCCGACCTGTTCGCTGCTCTGGCGGTAAGGCCGCACGGCGATGCTTCGCCCTCCGGGAGGGGGGCCGCCTCCCGGAGAAACGGAAGCGCGGCGAAGCTGAAAAAATTTGCCGGGCGGGCGCCGGCGTGCCGGGGTCCGGCCGCCCTTTCCGTCCGGAGCGGCGGAAAGGGGGGATTGTCCGGCGGCGGATTTTCTTATTCTGACAGGTGAGCAAATGGATCAGGGTATGCCGTATTTTCAACTTTCTCCGGATCTCCTGCTGCGTGGCTGGGAGGATGTCCGATACGCCCTTGTCGATTCCCGCAGCGGGGAACAAATCCGTCTGACCGGTCCCGCCGTCGATGCGCTGGAGCTGGCGTGGAACGGTATTCCACTGGATTCTCCGGTCTTGCTGCCGACGCACCGCAATGCGCTGGAAACCCTGATCCGGCATCGCCTCGGACGGCGGACGGAACGCTTCATCGAACCGCTTCCGGAGCAGCGCCTGAAGTCCGCGCCCTGCAACTGCACGGTTTCCGTCTGCTGGTCGATCACCGGCCGGTGCAACATGAAGTGCCGCCATTGTTACGTCGAGGCGCCGGACGCCCTTTACGGGGAACTTACACTGCCGGAGTGCGTCCGGATCATGGATCAGATGGTGGAGGCCAACATTCATGCCGTTCTGCTGACGGGCGGCGAACCCCTGGTCCGGGCGGACTGGCCGGATTTTTATGCGGCATTGAAGGCGCGGCGGATCGCCGTTCAGACGATTTATACGAACGGTCTGCTGGTGACGGACCGCTGGCTGGACGAATTTGAAAAATACGAAGAACGCAAGGTGTCTTTTTCGCTGAGTTTCGACGGCGTCGGCCATCATGACTGGCTGCGGGGGCGCGACGGCGTGGAACGCCCGGTCGTCGAGGCGATCCGCCGTCTGGTGCGTCGTGGTTATCCGGTTGAAATAGAAAGTGTGATGTACAGGGACAATCTTGATGCGCTGCCGGCGACATGCGAATTGTTGATGGAACTCGGAGTTCGAAAGTGGAAAGTTGCCGAAGTTTCGGATTCCAGGGCGTGGCGGCCGTATGCGGCGGATCATACCGCTTCGCGGGAGGCGCTCAATCGGGGATATGTGAAGCTGCTGGAACGTTTTCAGGCGCTGGGCCGTCCGTTTCAGTTGCAGATCGATCATCGGTATATGTATGACCCGCGAACCGGGAAAGCTTTCGCTCCGGCCCTGCAGGGGGGAACGGACATGTCGCTGCAACAACCGGTCTGCGTGTGTATCCGCCTTCACCCGTATTTGCTGCCGGACGGCACGCTCATGCCGTGTATGCCGCTCTCGAATTGCGGATTGGATCAGCAGATGCCGAACCTTCGCAACGTGACGCTTTCGGAGGTGCTCAGTTCGAAAAGCGAATATTTTAAATTCATTTCCCTCACCTTGGCGGAACTTTATCAGAGAGAGGAGTGTGAATGCGCCTCCTGCGAATACCGTTTTCAATGTTGCGGCGGTTGCCGGGCGAGGGCGTATGCGGGCGGAGGACTTTACGGTGCGGATCCGGCGTTGTGCGATTACTTCCGGAACGGGACGAGGAAAATGTTCGAGCCTTATTACGATCCGGTCCAGGCCGGATGACTGGGGGGAAGGGCGCGGCAGGGGCATGTTGGGAGAGCAGATATGCAGATACTCGTCGGAGCCGTTCTGATCCTTTATGTTCTGGTAATTCCTGTCGGGCTCTGCTGGCTGCTGGATCATCGTCCGGCCTGGTTCCGGCGTGGCAGAATATTTCTGTGGGTGGCCGGGCTCAGCGCATGTTCATGGTGCGGGGTGGTCGGGGCCATCCTGATTCCTTATTGGTGCGGTTTTTACATGCCGCGGGGGCCGGAATTGGTCTTTGCGCTTTTCGGAGGATGGGCATATCCCTGGCTTGCCGCGCTGCCGGTGTTCTGCATCTATGGGGTTTTGCGTTTGCTGCGTGGTGTATTTCATCGCGCGGAATCTTCGGGGGGACGGCAAGGGAAATAGCTGGTCAGTCGCCGTTGCATACGGAGAGGGCAACCATAAGCCAGTACATTCGCCATATGCACACCCAGCCAACGGGTAAAGAGTTACGGTTCATCATTTTCGAATGTTTCGCATAGGTTCGTGATACTCCCGGACTGTTCTTTCGATTCCCTCATCGAGGGGGATTTCATGGTGCCGGCCGAGGGGGTGGGCGCGTGAGGAATTCATGCACTTGCGGTACACCCCGTCGGGCTTGGAGGCTCCCATTTGATTTCGCCTTTGAATCCGGCGGCGGTGATCTTCTCCGCCAGTTTCCGGATCGTGATGCCGCTCCTTCAGAAACCGATTTCGTAATTCGGGTTGTCCAGCAGCCGCAGATCGCCTTCGATCATGATCTTCACCAGCTGCGCAAACTTGACTTCCGGTACCCAGCCGAGCTTTGCCTTCGCTTTGGCCGGATTTCCGAGCAGCTGTT
>CASFXO010000151.1 GCA_949298665.1 uncultured Lentisphaeria bacterium | reverse complement strand
AACCGCTCTCAGAGCCGCTCCGGGAAATCATGCCGCAGATGCTTGAAAACACGCGCACCGCCTTGCCGGAGCGGAAGTCTCCGCCACGGTCAGGCCGGTCCGCCTGATCTGCCCACTCTCCCCGGCCGCGGGAACTTGCGCACCCTGAGCCTCGGAATCATTGATGACGATATAATATATCACTGTCACGCCGGTCATGCAAACGTTTTTCGAAGTCCCGGCAGACAAATGCACCGTGAAAAAAGCAGTTCCGATTGAATTTTTCACGGAACAGTGGTACCTTATGCCAGCCCTTCATACTTTGTTATTGCAAAAAAAAGGAGTTTCTCATGCGTCGTCTGCTCTACTGCGCCCTCTGGCTGCTGCCGTTCATCTGCCTCGGCACGGAAGAATTGAAGGTACTTACCGTCGGCAACAGCTTTTCCGCCAGTTTGCGCCGGTACTTCGCCAAGGCCGCCGCGTCCGCCGGGTGCACCGTCAAGCTGGAAGGCGCCAATATCGGCGGCTGCTCTCTCGAACGCCATTGCCGAGAAATCGCCAAAACCGAAGCCGATCCCGCGTACCGCCCCCCCTACTACGGCGGCAGTGCGGAAAGCAAAAAGTATCGTACTCTGACCGACTTTCTGACCGCCGACCGCTGGGACATCATTTCCATCCAGCAGGCCAGCCCGCTCAGCAAAGATTATTCCACCTATCAGCCCCATCTCAAAAACTTGATCGAGTATATCCGCAAACACGCCCCGCAGGCGGAGATCGTCATCCAGCAGACCTGGGCCTACCGCACCGACGATCCGCGGCTGCTGCCGGACACCCCGCAGAGCTGGCACATCAACCAGCACCAGATGTATGAGCAGGTGGCCGCCGCCTACAACCGCGCCGCCGCCGACACCGGTCTGCGCCAGATTCCGACCGGAACGGCGGTGCAGGCAGCCCGCGACGCACAGCCCCATCCCTTCCGGGCCGTTCCCGCGGAAACAGTCAAGAAACTTCAGAAACCGAACCTGCCCGATCAGACCGGCTCACTCATCAACGGTTGGCGCTGGACTCGCACCAAGGACGGCAAAAGCAAACTCGGCTTCGACTCAATTCACCTCAATGCGCGCGGCGAATACCTTCAGGCCTGCGTCTGGTTCGCCACTTTATTCAATCGTCCGGCCACCGACATCACCTTCGTGCCGCCGGAATTGACGGCCGAAGACGCCGCCTTCCTCCGCAAAATCGCCCAGCAGGCGGTAGAACAGCAGCGCGCCGCCGAAGCCGGCCGCCGCTGACCTCGATCGGAGCAACCGAGTCATGGCTGAAAAAATTCTCCTGACGGCGGAAGAACTGGAATGGACGATCGGCCGCCAGGTGATTTTCGACCATGCCTCCTTCGCCTTTTACGAGGGCGAACGCGTAGCCCTGATCGGACGCAACGGCTGCGGAAAATCCACGTTTCTGCGGGTGCTTGCCGGGTTGGATTCCCCGCCCGTCGGCACCATTGCCCGGGCGCGCGGCCTGCGCACCGCTTTGCTGCCGCAGGACTTCGCGCTGGATGAAAGCCTTTCCATCTCCGATAATGTCCGTACCGGACTCGGCTGGATGGAGGACCTGCTCCGCCGTTACGAAAACAGCACCCCCGGCTCCGCCCTTCACGACGAACTCGAACACCTTCTGAATCGCCACGACGCCTGGCGCCCGGAGAGCAGACTCGAAACCGTCATGACCCAACTGCGCCTGCCGCCGGACTCCCGCCCGGTCG
>CASFXO010000150.1 GCA_949298665.1 uncultured Lentisphaeria bacterium | reverse complement strand
CGGTCCCTGCCGCGGCGCCGCGGCGCTGCAACGGAGTGTAGTAGAACAATGCCGGGCCGTCGGCCCCCGCCGGAGGTTCCAGCGGCGAGAAGATCAGCCGCGCCTTCCGGGCCAGCAGCAGCAGGTCCGTACCCGGATGATGCAGCAGAAAGGCGCCGGTTTGTTCCAGATGAATCCGGTCTTCGGAAACGCCGCGGCATCGCGCTTCCGCCGCCGTGTTCTGATGGTGGCGCCGCCAGGCGCTCCCCGGACGCAGATAACAGCTGCCGTCGGCATCCGGATTGTGCCCGAGATAAAGGTTGAAGGCACTGTTGGTCTGAATCAGGACCGGGCGGTCCGCCAGACGGCTCTGCCGCCATGAGACCGGCAGGACCGGCAGCAGCAGGGCAGCGGCGAAAACGGCGGCGGCGGCGTATTGTCGGCGGCATACGCTGCGGAGCGCCTCGATACCCGCGAAGAGCAGGGCGGTGGGATGAATGATCGCCGCCAGTCCGGCGGTGAATCCGCCCGCCGCGCTGCCGATGAGCCGACCTCGCAAGGTGCTGGCCTCATCGGTTTTTTCGAGCAGGGCCACGGTCAGCAGCAGAACCGGGAGCAGCAGGGACTCGGAAACCAGTTCCGCCTGGTGGAAGAAGGCCGCCGGATAGAGCATGGCAATGGCCAGAAAGATTTCCGGCGTCAGGTCCCGCGGAGAAGAACGGCGGCGGCGGAATCCGTAAAATCCGATCCACGCCGCCCAGTTGATCAGCATCTGCACCCCCCGGACCACCGGAATGGAAAAGCCGCTCAGCTGATATTGCAGTGCCAGAAAGAAACTGTAGAGCGGCGCATGCAGGTCCGGCCGCGTTCCGAACCAGTTGCCGCTCAGGATTTCCCGGGCGCGGGCATCGTATTCGGCGATGTCCGGTCCCAGAGCGAGGCCGAAAAGGGGGGAGCCGGCGTATTCCCGCAGGTATTCCCAGCGCAGCAGCGCCCCGGCGACGATCAGCAGGCCGGTGGCGATGGGGCGACCGTGTTTTCCGGCGGCGCGGCGCAGCAATTCAGCGGCGCGGTGGGAAATCGAATTCATATTCGAACAGGTCGCCGATCCGTTGGATGGCCTTGTCCTCGTCCGGCCCCTCCACCCGCAGTTCGGCGCGGTCGCCGCGTCCGAGGCCGAGGGAAATCAGGGACAGGATGCTGTCCAGTTCGGTTTCCATTCCGTCCGCGGTTTTGACCGTGAAGGTGTGGTAGGGAAACTCCTGTTTGACCGCGTTCAGAATCACCCCGGACGGACGGCAGTGAATGCCGGCCTCATTGTGGATGGTAACGGTTCGGACTTTCATCTATGATGTTCCTCCCGATGGTTCAGAGTATCGTTATGGTGCTGTTGCTCCGGCGTATGGAAAAATTCTCCGCGTTCCTCCCGCTCCGACGTCAGCAGCCCGGCATGGACCAGTTCGGCGAGCCGGTGGCGCAGGGTGTCGGCGTCCATGCCGACCGCAACGCGCAGATCGTCCGCGGTGACGGGACGGCGGGCGGCGAGTTCGAGAATCCGGCAATCCGCCTCGGTCTGCACCGCGGGCAGGCGCAGCTGCGCGCTTTTGTAACGAAACGGGCCCACCGCCTCCACCGGCACCAGCGGCTCCAGCGCGGCGATGAAACGCCGGGTATTGGCGGCGGAAGAGGGCCGGATCCAGTCCACGCATCCGGGACGGTCCAGCGTATTGAGCTGGACCTTGTCCACCTGTAATTCGCCGATGATCCGTGCGAAGCGCGCGATGGATTCGTCGGAATCATTGATTCCGGGGACGATGAAAAGTTCGAGATAGATCCTGGCACGGGTTTCGGCGCAGAACTGCTTCAACCCGGCGACGAGGTCCGCGAAGGTGACTCCGGGGGCGGGGCGGTTGACGGCGCGGAATTCCTCTTCATTGGAAGCGTCCAGGGAGGGGACGACCAGATCCACGGCGGCGATCTCGGCGCGGAGCACCGGGTCTTTCAGCGAAACCGCGTTGGTCAGCAGACAGATCCGGTATTCCGGGTAATGCTCTTTCAGAAATCGCGCCACCCGGCCGATACCGGCATGGAGCGTCGGTTCGCCCGCTCCGGAAAAGGTGATGTAGTCCAGTTCCGGCCGGGAACTCAGCACCGAATCCAGTTCCCGGAGCACCTGTTCCGTCGGGACGTATTCGCGTCGTTCCGTGGTCAGGTGGTCGGTGGCGCCGGCTTCGCAGTAGATGCAGTTGAGCGAGCAGGTTTTCGGGCGGACGAGATCCACCCCCAGCGAAACGCCCAGCCGCCGGGAGGCCACCGGGCCGAACACACAACTTCGAACCATAGAATGTTTTTTCTCCATGCGCGCAACCCTGCCGACAGGGTTGCCGCCGGTCATATAGTACACCGTATTGCAGACTTTTACAACTCAAATTTCCGCCGTGCGAGGCGAAAATGCTGCTTTTGCCTTTATGACTCGGGCGGTTTGTGCACGGCCCGGAACAACATGCCGAACCCCATCAGCGCCGAGGCCACGAAGCCGACGATGCCGATGACCGGAATCCCGCTCCAGAGGGGAGGCTCCCTGGCCAGCACGATCAGCGAGGAGCCGATGATCAGCGCCGCCAGCACCACGGCATAGGCGAGCCGGTTGAAGGCGATCCGGAGCGTTTCGCGCAGCGGCAGCAGGCCGTGGTGTTCCAGCCGGAAGGAGAGTTCGCCCTGCTGCAGTTTGTTCAGCAGAATTCCGGCGGAGTAGGGCAGTTCGTTGGCCAGTTCCTCCAGATCGGTCAACGTTTCCACCAGATTTTCCCGACGCCGCTTCAGGCTCAGCATGCGCCAGCGGGCCTGGTGCATGGCGGACTGGAGGATGGCCATGATCTGCAGGTCCGGGTCCAGGCGGCGGGCGAGGGTTTCGATGGTGATCAGGGCTTTGAACATGACGTAGAGGTCCGGGCGCAGGACGAGCCGGTGAAAGGTGATCGTGCGCATCAGCTGCTCCAGAATTCGCGCCAGGCTGATTTTTTCCAGAGGCAGATAAAGGTTTTCCTCCACGAGATCACCGAGATCGCGTTCCAGCAGCAGCAGGTCGGGTGGGGCACCGGTCTGGGTGGACAGGCGCAGAACACACCGGACCAGCCGCTGATGATCCCGGCGCAGGATGACCTGCACGGTGCGGACGAAGTCGCCGCGTTCCTGTTCACTGACGCGTCCCATCATGCCGAAATCGATGAAACACAGCCGGTTCCCCTCCAGAAAGAAAATGTTTCCCGGATGCGGATCGGCGTGAAAGAATCCATGGGTGAAAATCTGGGCCATCATGGCGTCGGCGCCGTATTTCGCCAGCAGTTTGAGGTCGAACTGCCGGCGCAGTTCCGGCTGCGCCAGCACCGTGTCGGCGGGATGGCCGGGCACCTGTTCCATGGTCAGCACGCGCGTGGAGGACAGATTCTCATACACCTTCGGCACGAAAATGCCCGGCTGATGCGCCATGTCGGCGGCGAAGCGGCGCGCGTGCGTGGCTTCCACCACATAATTGAGTTCCCGGGTCAGCACATGGGAAAATTCCTCGACGATCCGCGTCGGCTTGACCTGGGCCAGATCCAGGTCGGTGCGTTCCAGCCGGGTCGCCAGGTGGTACATGATTTCGAGGTCGATGGCGACCTTGCGTTCGATGCCGGGGCGTTGCACCTTCACCACCACCTCGGTTCCGTCCGGCAGGAGGGCATGGTGAACCTGACCGATGGAGGCGGCGGCGAAGGGTTCCGGATCAATGGAACGGAAACATTCCCCGATCGGGCGTTTCAGTTCCGATTCGATGATTTTCCGGGCCTCTTCCCAGGGGAATCCGGGGACTTTGTCCTGCAGCCGGGTCAACTCCCGGACGTATTCCACCGGAAGCATGTCGGGACGCGAGGCGAGGACCTGGCCGAGCTTGACGAAGGTCGGGCCGAGGGTTTCCAGCAGCATCCGGACCCGTTCCGGACGGGTGCGGCTGCGCGCGAGGGCATCGCCCCGGTGCCGGAAACGCAGCAGATTCCAACGGCTTTTGGGATGATCGATCCCCTCCGGAAATCCGGCGAAGAGATCTCCGAATCCGAATACGAACAAGGCGTCGATGATCTCCAGATAACGTCGGAAATTGGCATAGGACCGGTCGATATGTGATAATTTCCGCAGCAGCGACATGACTACCCCCTGATCTGTTTTTCCGGGTCAATATACGATGTTCCCCGGCAATTGCAAGTGGAATCCGGGGCGGGGATTGAAAAAACGCGGGACCGGGGTATATTCGGAGGACTGGATGCTGAAACGGGAGAATCATTTTATGGGGAGGCCGGTTCTGGTCGTCGGTGCGGGGCCGGCGGGATTGTTTGCGGCGGCGGCCGCCGCGCGAAGCGGTGCGCCGGTGACGGTGCTGGAGCGGCTGGCGCGCCCCGGCGTCAAGTTGTCGGCCACCGGCGGCGGCCGCTGCAACCTGACCAATGCGCTGGAGCCGGAGCCGCTGGCGCGGAAGTTCGGACGGCAGTGGCGATTCATGCTGCCGGCGTTGGCGCTGCTGCCTCCGGCGGCTTTGCGGAAGTGGTTCGAGGACCGGGGGGTGGCACTGGAATTTCCCGACGGGTTTCACTGTTTTCCCCGTTCCGGTCGGGCGGCGGATGTGGTGGAGGCCCTGCTGAAGGAGTGCCGCATGCGGCAGGTGACGGTGCGCACCGGTTGTACCGTGCGCGCCCTGCGCTTTGAGCCGGAAGGGGTAACGGGGGTGGAAACCGATGCCGGTTTTCTGGCGGCGGCTGCGGTGGTCGTGGCGACCGGCGGCATGGGCTATCCGCAGCTGGGGGGAGGGGATCTGGGATACGTTCTGGCCCGGCAGGCCGGACACGAAATTACGACGCCGGTTCCGGGCATGGTGGGATTGCGCACCCGGGAGGAATGGCCGGGACTCTGCACCGGGATTGCGTTGCCGGATGTGGCGGCGCGCATCGCGCTGCCCGGCGAAAAGCAGCAGACCGGACGGGGGGAACTGCTGTTTACCCACCATGGAATTTCGGCTCCGGCGGTGCTGGATCTTTCGGGACGGATCGGAGAGCTGCTGGTGAAGAGGGCGGAGGTTCCGCTGGAATTGAATCTGACTCCGGAATGGACTGCGGCGGACTGGATGGCGGAATTCCGGCTCTGGCAGCGGCGGGACGGCCGAAAAACGGTCCGCCGGTTGCTGAGCGGCCGTTTTCCGGCGCGGGTCGCCGCCGCTTTGTGGGAGGATGCGACGACGACGGCGGCGGAATTTCCGG
>CASFXO010000149.1 GCA_949298665.1 uncultured Lentisphaeria bacterium | reverse complement strand
CTCGGCCACCGTTCCCAGCACGGAGCTGGTTTCGCCACCCTCGGTAATTGCCACCAGCAGGTCGGCGGCGGACACCTGGCGCTCCGCCACCTGTCGCGCTCCGAAAACGGCGTAGTCCTCAAACGATTCCACCGATTTGACCAGCGCGAAATCACCGCCGGTCATGATGCTTTCCACGGCGCCGGTCAGCGCTTCCGCTCCATGCGTCCGACAGCAGCGTTTCCACATCGCCTCCAGCAGGATGCTGAGCCGCCCGGTGGCGCCGCATCCGGAAAAAAGGATTCTGCCGCCGCCGCGGATCGTCTTTTCCCCCGCCGCCGCCAATGCGGCGAACGGCGCGGACGCCAGCACTTTCTCCGCCATCCGCAGAACATTGTGATCCACGCGTTGCAGGATGCGCACCCCTTCGCGGGTGGAGGTCTGGAAATCCTGTTCCAGCGTCCGGGTCAGCGGACTGGATTGCTCGGTCGGCAGGAACCCCAGATGAAACGGCGTTTCCGCAGTCAGAAAGCGTTCCGCGTTTTCAGCGTAATCGGTGGTCATGAAAGCATCCCCTTTCGGTTATAAACGGTAAATAATAAAACGCCGGTTTCGCCGCATTGCAAGTCCGACCGGGAGAAAATCGCTCCCCCGCCCCGCTCCCGGAAGAAGCGCCGGAGAAAAATGCCCCCCCGTCTCTTGTTTTTCGGCCGTCGCCGGATTATATTCCTTCGGAAAGCTTGAGAAAACCTGCAACGCGGAACGATTCTGACTTATGGAGTATGAAATCGAAATCCACACTCCGCAATGCGAGGCCGAATTCATGGCGGTCTGGCGCTTCAATTACGAAGTGTTCGCCGCGGAATTGCGGATGCGTCCCCGAACCGAGGAGCCCTGGCTCGTCGACCCGTTTCACTACAAGAATCTGTACCGCGTCGCCCGGCACCGCATCACCGGCCGGATCGTCGGTTTGATTGCCGCCCACTGGCAGCCGCCCTATTCCGTCGCCGCTCACTTCGGGCCCGAAGCCGCCGCTCCACCCGCCGCCGGGAAGCTGGCGGAAATCCGGCTCTTTGCCGTGGCGCCGGATTACCGTAAAACCACTGTGGCCGCGCGTCTCGGCATCGCCCTGCTGCTCGACCTGGAGTCCCGGCAGGTGACGGAACTGGTGATTTCCGGCATTTCCGTGCAGAAGCGGTTTTACGAACGGCTGGGATTCCGCGCGACGGGCGCTCCCGTCGCCGCGGGGGATACGCGGCTCTACCCGATGCGGGCGGAATTGCGGACGGTGCTGGGCCGCTGCCGGGAGCTGCTGTGTTTTAAAATTGTGTGATTTTCCGTTGCGGGATTGCAATGTTCCGCCGCCGAAGTATATTCGTCTTGCAGATCAGCTCTGAAAACGTACCCGGAGAAAGGGTGTTCATCATGAAAAAAGAAAAAAAGAAACGCCTCCGCCGTCTTGCGGAACGCAAAGACCGCCGTCACAGCGCCCGTGATGCCCGCCGTCCGACTTTCATCGGCCATATAACTGTAACCGCCTCCGGTGTCGGATTCGTCGCTCCGGAACCGGGAGAAAACGGCGAAACTTCGCCCGATATTTTCATTCCACCGCAATTTCTGCACGGGGCGCTCGACGGCGACAAAGTGCTTGTCCGCCTGCTCCCGGAACGGCCGGAAGACGGCGGGGATGCGCGCGGTCCAGCCGGTCGGGTGGAGGAGATTCTGGAGGAAAAACGCCAGACCGTGGTCGGCGAACTGCTCGCCGGACGGGTCGTCCGCCCGCTCAGCAAACGCCTGCCGGGCGATCTGGAGCTGACCGGCCCGCTGCGCGGCGCTCAACGCGGCGACTGGGTGAAATTGAAATTGATCCGGGGCGAAGAGGAGGAAGGCCATCGCGGCAAAATCCTTTCCACCCTCGGTCGGGCCGGTTCCGTCAAAGGCGACCTGGACGCGGTCTGCGCTGAATTCGACCTCCAGCCGCCCTACTCGCCGGAAGAGGAAGAGGCCGCCATGCGTCTGGAAATCCGCCCCATGCCGCGGGAAGACCTGAGACGACGTTTCACCGTCACGATCGACCCGATCGACGCCAAGGACTTCGATGACGCGGTCTCCATTGCGCCGGGCAAGGCGGCGGGATGGGTGGAGGTCGGGGTGCATATCGCCGACGTCGCGGCTTTCATCGCGCCGCGGAGCGCCTTCGACAAGGCGGCGGCGAAGCGCGCCTTCACCGCCTATCTGCCCGGCCGGACGCTGCCGATGCTGCCGCGGGCGCTGACCGCGAAACTCAGTCTGCATACCGGCGAAGACTGCCCGGCACACTCGGTGCTGTTGCAGGTGGACAAGAAAACCGGACAGGTCATGGAATTTCGCCGCTGCCACTCCCTGGTGCGGATCAACCGCCGACTGGATTATGAAGTCGTGCAGCGGGTGCTCGACGGCGCGCCGCCGCCGGAGGACTGGCCGAAAACGCTGTTGACCGGGGTCCGGAAACTGGCCGCCGTCACCGGCGCCATGCGCCGTTACCGGATGAAGACCGAAGAGTTCATCGATCTCGCCATGCCGGAAATCCGGGTGATCTGCGATGAAGACGCCGACGAGGTCAAGGGGCTGGCCGGCAAGATCCAGCGGGAATCGGAATTTCTGGTGGAGGAATGCATGCTTGCCGCCAATTCCGCGGTCGGTGCGGAGCTGGGCCGGATCGGCGTCGCCGGTCTGTACCGCGTGCATCCCGAGCCCGATCCGGAAAAACTCGAAGAATTCGATCAGACCGTCTCCGAATCGTTCGGCCTCCATCCCGGCGACCTCTCCAACCGCCGTCTCTGCCGGCAGTTCATCGCGAGCCTGCCGGACGATCCGCGCCGGCCGGTGATTCTGAGCCTGCTGCTGCGGTCGATGCCCCGGGCGTACTATTCGGAGAAGCCGGAACTGCATTTCGGCCTGGGCAAAAACCGGTACTGTCATTTCACCAGTCCGATCCGCCGTTATCCCGACTTGCTGGTGCACCAGCAGCTGTGGAATTACGATCTGAAACAGCGTACCCGCTCCGGCGCGGTGCTGGCCGCCGTCGCCGCGGACTGTTCGGCCCGGGAGGAAAACAACGACAACGCCTATTTCGCCGCCACCGACCGGCTCAAGCTCCGTTATCTGGCGGAACAGCTGGAAAAAACCGGTGAAAATTTCTACGAAGGCGTGATCGCCAAAGTCACTTCCGGCGGACTGCTGGCCGACATCCCCGCCATCGGGATTTACGGCTTCATCCCCCGGGAAAACCTCGGCGGCGGCTT
>CASFXO010000148.1 GCA_949298665.1 uncultured Lentisphaeria bacterium | reverse complement strand
CGCCTCGTCCTCCGTCTGAAGGCGGTAAATCGACCACGCCAGCAAAACGCAGCAGACCAGACCGACGAGCAGCAGGATGGGCAGGGGAGACCATTTTTTGAACATTGTCTGTTTCCTCAAAAATCAATTTCAGGAAGCTGAAAAAACAGAAAAAACTTCGATCAGCGGAAAAAAGTAAAAAAAACAAATTGCAGCCGGAAAAGTGCCAGTATTTTCTATCTCCGGTTCAAATTTTGTTACAGAAACCGGGAAAAAACCGGGGATAGTTTGAAAAATTATGAATATTCACAAGTAATTGATAATCTGGCGGAGAGGGGGGGATTCGAACCCCCGGTAAGATTTCTCCTACGACGGTTTAGCAAACCGTTGCTTTCGGCCACTCAGCCACCTCTCCGGGCTTGATACCGGCTCTAACATAGCTTGAAAATCACCAAAAGCAAGCGGCCTCCGGACGTTTTTGCAAAAAAAATCCCGCTCCCGCATCACCGCCGGCGCGTCACCCAGAAGACGTTCCCCTCCGGGTCGCTGCCGCGGAAATACTCTCCGCTGTTGCGTTCCTCCGGCTCCGCCGCCAGTTCGTACCCGCAATCCGCCAGCCGTTCCCGCAGCGCCGCCGGGTCGTCGCACTCGAGCACCCACGCCGTCGCCGCCGAGGCGTGCTCCAGATAAGACGCCGCGCTTTTCTCCAGACGCAGCGAAAACCATTCCGACGGCTGGAATTCCACCGCGAATCGGCTGTCCGACACCGGTTCTCCGATGCCGAGCAGATCCCGGTAGAAACTACGGCACGCTTCCAGATCATTGACGCGGATGATAATGCCGAATCGCGGCGATTCCATGTGTTTTCCCCTTGCTAATTCCTGCATGACGTATACATTATACACAGGGGGAACGCTTTTGCAAACGCATTTTCAGGATAAGTGCAAAGATTGAAGGAATATTTCCGATGGACTATGACCGTTACCAGAATCCGCTGACCGACCGCTACGCCGGAAAAGAGATGAGTTTTCTCTGGTCTCCCCAGTTCAAACATTCCACCTGGCGCCGCCTCTGGCTGGCCCTGGCCGAGGCAGAACGCAACCTCGGGCTGGACATCACGGAAGAACAGATCCGCCAGATGGCCGCCCACCTGGACGATATCGACTTCGATGCCGTCGCCGCCAGGGAAAAGGAACTGCGGCACGACGTGATGAGCCATATTCACGTCTTCGGCGCCCAGTGTCCCGCGGCCATGCCCATCATTCACCTCGGCGCGACCAGCTGTTTCGTCACCGACAATACCGAACTCATTCAGATGCGCGACGGCATGCGGATCATCCGGCGGAAACTGTTGAAGCTGATGAGTCAGCTGGCCGATTTCGCCGACGCCTACAAGGAGATGCCGACGCTCGGTTTTACCCATTACCAGCCCGCGCAGCTGACGACGGTGGGGAAACGCTTCTCGCTGTACCTTCAGGATTTTCTGTTCGATTTCGAACATTTGAACCGGGAACTGGAGACGCTGCCCTTCCGCAGCGTCAAAGGCACCACCGGGACACAGGCGAGCTTCCTGGCGCTGTTCGACGGCGACCACGCGAAGGTCCGGCAGCTGGAACGCGACGTCGCCGCCCGGATGGGATTTTCCCGGATCGTGGCGGTTTCCGGGCAGACCTACACGCGCAAGATCGACTATTTCGTCCTGTCCGTGCTCGGCGGTCTCGCCCAGTCCGCAGCGAAGATGGCCGGCGACATCCGGCTGCTCGCCAATCTGCGCGAAATGGAAGAACCGTTCGGTAAAAAGCAGATCGGTTCCAGCGCCATGGCTTACAAACGCAACCCCATGCGCTGCGAACGCGTCTGCGCCCTGGCCCGTTATCTGATGAATCTCCCGGTCAATGCCGCGCACACTCATGCGGTGCAGTGGTTCGAGCGTACGCTGGACGATTCCGCCAACCGGCGGCTGGTGCTGCCGGAGGCGTTTCTCTGCGCCGACATCATTCTGTCGATTCTGCTGGACATCACCAACGGGCTGCAGGTCTGGCCGAAGGTGATCGCGCGCCGCGTCCGTGCCGAACTGCCGTTCATGGCCACGGAAAACATCCTGATGGCCGCGGTCCGCGCCGGCGGCGACCGGCAGCAGCTGCACGAGGTGATCCGGGAACATTCCATGGCCGCGGCCCGGCGGATCAAGGAGGAGGGCGGCGACAACGACCTTCTGGAACGGCTGCGCCGTGATCCGGCCTTCGCGGCGATCGCGGAACGGTTCGACGAACTGGTCAATCCCCGCGACTTCATCGGGCGGGCGCCGGAGCAGGTGACGGAATTTCTGAATGAATGCGTGCGCCCGGTGCTGGAAACGTACCGGGGCGAATGGGAACAGGCCGGCGGCGAGGAGGTGACGGTCTAGTTTTTTCCCGAATCGGACGCTTCCGGTCGGACCGGCGGGAGGCGGGAGTGCGGCACTGATCAAAGAGGGCGGAGGTTGGTTCTGATGGAATTCATGGGCGATGACTATCTGATCGGAAATGAATCGGGACGACGTATTTTCGAGGCGATCCGCGATCTGCCGGTGGTGGATCCGCACAATCACGCGGATGTGAAGGAGATCGCGGCGAACCGGAATTACCCGGATGTGTGGCAGCTCTTTGCCGCGACCGACCATTATGTCTGGGAAATGCTGCGCAAATGCGCGGTACCGGAGGAATATATTACCGGCGACCGTTCCCCGCGGGAGAAGTTTCTCCGGATGGCGGAGGTCTTTCCGCGCCTTGTCGGCAATCCGGTTTATGAATGGGTGCATCTGGATCTGCGGCGCACTCTCGGCATCGACACGATTCTGGGCCCCGCCACCGGGGCGGCGATCTGGGAGGAGGCCAATGCCGCGCTGGCCCGACCGGAAAACCGGCCGCTGCAGCTGCTGTGCGGAAAATTGAATGTGGAGGTCATGTGTTCCACCGATGATCCCGCGGACGATCTGCAATGGCATGAACAGGTCAATGCCGCCGCCGGACGGCTGCTGGTGCGGCCGACCTGGCGTCCGGACAAGGCGATGAACATTACGGCGCCGGGGTGGAATGCCTATATCGATCGGCTGGGAGATCGGTTCGGTACGCGGATCCGCACCTATGAGGAACTGCTGAATGTGTTGCGGCAGTCGCACGATTATTTTGCCGCGCACGGTGCCGTGGCCAGCGATCACGGGGTGGAGGTGCCGCCGGGCAGCTGCGGTTCCGTGGATGAGGCGGCGGCGATTTTCCGGCACGCCCGGGACGGAGAGGCGTTGACGGCCGAGGCGGCGGAATGTTTCCGGGGGTGTTTCCTGCTGGAGGCGGCGGCGCTGGATGCGGAAAAGAACTGGGTGTTTCAGTATCACGCCGGCGCTGTCCGGGATGTGCGGGCGACGCTGTTCCAGTCGCTCGGTCCGGATTCCGGCGGGGATGTCTGCAACCCCTGGCAGAATGCGCTGCCTGGAGTGTCCATGCTGTTGAATCGTTTCGACGGACGGTTGAAGGTGGTGCTGTATTGCCTGGATCCGGTGTTCCAGCCGATGCTGGCGTCGATGGCGCGTGCCTTCGGGGACAAGGTTCGGCTCGGTTCGGCCTGGTGGCTGTGCGATACGCCGGTGGGGATGCGGCGGCAGCTGGAAACCATCGGGGCCGTGGACGCCTTCAGCTGTTTTGCGGGGATGGTGTCCGATTCGCGCAAGCTGCTGTCCTACGGATCGCGCTTCGAAATGTTCCGGCGGGTGCTGGCTGATGTGCTGGGCGCTCTGGCCGACCGGGGACAGGCGCCGCTGGACCTGCTGACGGCAACCGCCCGGGAAATGGCGTATGACGGGCCGAAGAAGTTCTTCGGATTGTAATTTGTAAAAACGCCGGCGGCACGTTATATTCCCGGGAATCATCCGGGTCGGCGCAAACGGCGCGGCATAAAAGGCGGCGGGAGGCCATCCCCCGCCCCGGCGCCGGGCCCAAATTCAATACAACAGTAAGGAAGAAAAGTGAGTACCAAAGCGAAAAGCGACCTTTACAAAGCCGCCGGCGTCGATATCGACCTGGCCACCTCGCTGCTGGATCAGGTGAAGAAGAAATTCGCCGCGACCCGGCGGCCGGAGATGCTCAGTCCGATCGGCGGGTTCGGCGGACTTTTCCAGATTGATCTGAAGAAATACCGCGAGCCGGTACTGGTCTCCAGCATCGACGGTGTCGGGACCAAGCTGATGATCGCCATGATGATGGAGAAGTTCGACACGGTCGGCTACGACATCGTCAACCACTGCATCAACGACATTTCCGTGCAGGGGGCGGAGCCGGTGTTTTTCATGGATTACATCGGCATCGGGAAGTTGCGCAGTCCGCTTTATGAACAGGTCCTGTTCGGGATTGCCGACGCCTGCCGGGCGGCGAACTGTGCGGTGCTGGGCGGCGAAACCGCGGAAATGCCGGGGATGTACGGGAACGATTTCGACCTGGTCGGGGTGATTACCGGTCTGGTGGAGCGTTCGGAAATCATCACCGGCGAGAAGATCCGGCCCGGCCACGTGGCGATCGGTCTCGGTTCCAACGGGATGCATACCAACGGTTACAGCCTGGCGCGGAAAATTCTCTTCGCCCAGTGCTCTTATACGGTGAATACGAAACTGCCCGAGCTCGGCGGGGAGACCGTCGGCGAGGCGCTGCTCAAACCGCACATCTGCTATTATCCGGCCATCCGGCAGGCGCGGGAAGAAGGGCTGGCGCTGGACGGCATTGCCCACATTACCGGGGGCGGGTTGTATGACAACGTGCCGCGGATTCTGCCGGAGGACGTCGATGTGATTTTCGATGGCGGTGTGCTGCCGGTGCCGTCGATTTTCAAGGTGCTGGTGCATCGCGGCAACGTGGATCCGGTGGAGGCGTACCGGGTGTTCAACATGGGGATCGGCATGGTCTGGTTCGTGCCGAAAACGGCTGCGGATCGTGCCGTGGCGGTCTGTCGGGAAAGCGGGTTCACCGCCGACGTGATCGGTGAAGTGGTGAGCGGACACAGGAACGTGAAAATCCGCTGAGACGAAAACCGGGAGAGGTCGCATGCTGGGAAAGTTCGGCGCCGGGTTCAGTTCCGGAGGGCTGCTGGAAAAACCGATTCAACGGGCCATCGGCCTGTTCGCTTCCCGTTTTTCCGGCAGCGAGGACGAGGAGGAGGCGCTGCGCCGGACGCTGATTGCACTGATCAAGACCGTACTGTCCGACGACGGCCGGGAATTGAGCGATGCCGACTACGAGGCGGTGCGCTACCAGCTGCGCGATTATCCGCCGGGCGAGATCCGGCAGATGCTCGAAAAACTGCGTAAATCTCCGCTGATTTCCGCGTCTGAGGCGGCGGCGGCACTGGAAAAAATACCGGACACGGAAAAGGAAAAGGTGATTCGGGCGTTGCTGACGCTGGCGATCGGTTCCGGCCGGTTGTCCCGGAAACAGCCGCTGATTCAGGAACTGGCTTCCCGTCTGGGCATGGATCAGCGGGAATACGCCGGACTGCGGGAGGAGCTGCTGCTGCGCCATCAGCAGCGCCGCAAGATCATTAAATCCGGGGCCGGTATCGTAGTGGCGCTGATCGTGCTGGTGGTATTCATTCTGACCGCCACGCTGCTGCGGTCAGTGATTTTCGGATTGATCGCGGCCTACATCATGTTGCCGGTGGAGCAGTATTTTGAACGCCGTCTGGCGGACCGGCACACCTGGCTGTACCGGATATTCCGGCTGGTGTCCCGGGTGACGGAGCCGCTGAACGCCCTGTCGCGCGCGCTGCGCCGGTCCCGAAAGCCGCGCCCGACGAAACGGGAACGGACTTTGCGGGATCGGCGGACCCGGATTGCCCGGGCGGTATCGCTGACCTGCGGTACGCTGCTGTTGTTTCTGCTGGCCATTCTGGTATTGCTGGGGAACCTTTCCGCCGGTTACGTGGCCAAAATCCGCCACGCTGAGGAAAAGGCGGCGGCGGTCGTTCGGAACATGAATGCCGATGCCGCCGCGGTTGCCGTGCCGGATGGCGAAGAAAACGCGGCGTTGAACGACAATGCGATGGAGCGTTTTTTTGCGCCGGTACTGCATTATCTGGACAATCTGCGGGATCGTTTTGACCGGATGCCGCTGGTGCAGTCGACCCTGGCGGAACTGTCGCGCGCGTTGAATGACGAGGCGTCGCAGCGGGAACTGGTGAAGCTGGTGCTGAAACGGACCGGAGGGTTTTTCTCCTTTACCGCAAGCGTGTTCGGCGCATTGTGCAATCTGCTGCTGGATCTGCTGTTGACGGTTTTCTTCTTCCTGCTGTTCCTGACCAAGCTGGCGGAATTCTGTTCGGGGAACGCCGGAGCCGGGAAGCAGAGCGAATATCTGGTGCGCACGGTCTTCAACGGCAGCTGGCTGCCCGGAGCGAACGAGGAGACCCTGGCGGAGGCGGAGCGGATCATCAGCGAAGTGATCGGCAAACTGAAAACCTGGTTGCGCGGCTATCTGTCGCTGGTGCTGATTGACGCAACGGTGTATACGACGATGTTCTATTTCCTGCAGGTGCCGTACTTTTTCATTCTGGGGCCGCTGGCGGGTTGCGGCGTTCTGCTGCCCTACATCGGACCGGTGGCCAGCGCCGTGCTGACGGTGCTGGTGACGCTGGCGGTGGACGGCGCGGCGGCAAGCACGCTGCAGATCTGCGGGATCATCGGCACTTACCTCATTTACAACGGCATCATCGAGCAGTTCATTCTATACCCGGTGGTGATCGGCGAATCGCTGGGGTTGAGTACGCTGGAAACCATCATCGTGGTGTTGCTGGGGGCGATTTTCGCAGGGATCACGGGGATGATTCTGGCGATTCCCGCGGCGGCCGTGCTCAAATACCTGGTGCCGCAGATTTATCATTGTCTCGACCGGTCCGACCGGCAGGAGCCGGAGGCGCGACCATGAACGGGGAGAGCGTCCGAAGACTGCGTCTGATCCTTGGAATGGCGCTGGCGCTGCTGCTGGCCGGGTGTGCCGGCAGCGATGTGCTGATCCGGGAGGTCGGCGTTGCCGGCCGCTCCGACTACGGCACGCTGGGGGACGGCAGCCGGCTGGGGGCCGCGGCGGCCAATC
>CASFXO010000147.1 GCA_949298665.1 uncultured Lentisphaeria bacterium | reverse complement strand
AATAGAAGTGAAAGTCAAGAGGGGGGAGAAATTTTTTTTGAAAAAATCTTTCAGAGGCCAGCTGTTACTGAAACATATTTCAGCTATACAAGGGTTGCCTGTAAAAAAGAAGAATCGTCAGAGGGGGCGACTCAGAAGGTGGTCGATGACCGCGGCGGCGCAATGGCAGCCGAAGACGTTGGGAAGATAGGAAATGGTTCCGACCGTTGCATGCATTCGTCCATCCGGTTCAGCGGTTCTGTGAACCGCAGTTGCCGGAACCGGTTCGGGGGAAAAGATCACCTCCACCCCTTCGGTAATGCCGAGCTCCCGCAGGTTCCGGCGCACGACCCGGGCAAGAGCGCAGTGATGGGTTTGAGCAAGATCAGCACGTCTGATCTGCTCCGGGTCCATGCGTCCGCCGGAACCCATGGAACTGATCAGCGGAATGCCGCGCTTCCGGCAGGCCGCGATGAACGCGACTTTCGCCGCCAGCTGGTCGATGGCATCGACCACATGGTCGAACGGCGTAGACAACAGTTCGTTCACGTTTTCGGGGCGGATGAATTCGCTGTGCAGTTCCAGCTGCACACCGGGATGGATGTCCCGGAGACGCTCCGCCAGCACTTCCGTTTTGGGGCGGCCGATGGTGGAAGTCAGCGCCGCCAGCTGACGATTGCGGTTGGTGGTGTCCACCCGATCTCCATCCACCAGCGTCAGGCGACCGATTCCGGCGCGGCAGAGCATTTCCGCCGCGGCACCACCGACGCCGCCGAGTCCGAGGATCAGCACATGGGCGGCAGCCAGTCTGCGAACGGCCTCTTCGCCGAGGAGCAGACGGGTGCGGGATTGAAAGGCTGCGGTTTCGTCCATGGTTATTCTCCCTTCAGAAAGCAGGCGAAGTTGGCCGCGAGCCGCGCTTCGAACCCCGGTTCGAAAACCGTTTCCGCGCGGGCATAAACGGCGTCGATATCCAGCGGGCCGTCATCGCTCTCCAGGCCGATTCGGCGTCCGTTCCGCAGGGCTTCCGGAAAAGCTGAGGAGACAAAAAATCCCTGCTTTTCCAGTTCTTCCCGCAGTGCCGGTTTGCCCCGGAATCCATGGCACAGGCAGCGCAGTCCGGTAAACGGCCGCAGCGCCAGACGCAATTCCTGCCAGGCGCGCACACAATGCAGCACCACCGGTTTGTGCAGTTCCGCCGCGACGTTCAACGCTTCCGTCAGGTAGCGGCGCTGAACGGATAAATCCGGTCCGCGCAGGCGGTCAAGCCCGATTTCGCCGATGGCGTCGGCATTTTCGGCCATGACGGTCCAGCCGGGGGGCAAGCCGGAGAACACCGCAGGCAGATGCCACGGATGCAGCTCCAGCGAATAACGGACTTTGTGCGACGGCGGCGTGGATACGGATAAAAGAAACTCCGCATCTGTGTGTTCCGGCAGGCGGTGGGTATGAAAATCGACGATGCGCATGGTCCCCCCTGCCGGATCAGATGGGTTTGGTCAACAGTTCGGCCATGGCCGGTCCGCCGGCGACCAGTTGTCCATGGCACATGGCCAGCGCCAGCGCGTCGGTGGCATCCAGCGGAATGCGGTCCAGCTCCATGCGCAGCTGGGCCGCCATCATCAGCGCCACCTGTTCCTTGGCGGCGCCGCCGTTGCCGACTGCCGCCTTTTTGGCCCGGCGCGGCGAATAGGCGTAACAGGGGATGTCCTGTTCCGCCAGCGCCGCCAGGATGGCGCCGCGCGCCATGCCGAGAATGATGGCTGTCGCCGCATTTTTTCCCATAAACGGTTCTTCCAGCGCGGCTGCATCCGGCCTGAAGGTTGTTACCAGTTCCCGGATGCCTCCCGCCAGACGCCGCAAACATTGCGTATGGGGGAGACGGGCGGAATTCTCAATGACTCCACAGTCGATGACGGAAAACATCCCGCTTTCCAGACGCAATACCCCGTATCCGGTCGTGCGAATAGCAGGATCAATGCCCAGAATAATCATCAGGACCGTCTTTCACTCGTTTTGGCGGGGAAGGGGGGCCGGAGTGCCCAATCACTCCGGCTCAGAATGATTTTTTTACTCTTCGTCTTCGAGCTGATCGGCGATTTCGTCGGCGATTTCGAAGTTGGCGGTGACGAGCTGAACGTCATCCAGATCTTCCAGCCGGTCGATCAGGCGCAGCACCTGACGGGCGATGCCGGGATCGGCGATTTCCACGGTGGTGTCGGGACGGCGGATGATTTCCGCCTCGTCGGTGGGAATCTGCCGATCGGCGAAAACCTTGACCAGCGCTTCGAAATTTTCCGGATCGGCCCAGATTTCGGCGACGCCGTCTTCGACGATCAGGTCATTGGCACCGGCATCGAGGACCAGGTCCATGAGTTTGTCTTCATCCGCCCATTCGCCCGTGATGACGAAATGCGCCTGACGGGTGAACATGCGCGCGACCGCGCCGGAGGTGGCCATGTTGCCGTTGTTGCGGTCGAAGGCGAAACGGACCTCGCTGGTGGAGCGGTTGCTGTTGTCGGTCAGGCATTCGACCATGACGCCGACGCCGCCCGGAGCGTAGCCTTCGTAGACGATTTCCTTGAAGACGACGTCGCCGAGTTCGCCGCAGCCTTTCTTGATGGCGCGATCGATATTGGCGTTCGGCATGTTGGCGGCACGGGCGGCGGTGAGGGCGGCGCGCAACCGGGGGTTGGCGGCAGGGTCGCCGCCGCCCATTTTGGCGGCAACCATGATTTCCTTGCCGAGACGGGAGAAGATCTTGCCTTTCTTCTTGTCGGCGGCGGCCTTCTGATGTTTGATGTTAGCCCATTTACTGTGACCGGACATGGCGTTCCTCGCGATTTTGATTGAATATGACTTTTTGTAATCCGATAATGTAGCTTCCATTGCCGGATTCGTCAAGTTTTTCCGCACGGTTTTTCACCGCAAAATCCGCATGGCGGTCGCGAAAAGTTTTCCGGGAAAAGTGAATCGCGTGAATTGACGGGACCGCAATTACGGTTACATTATGAAAAAATGATGTTTTTCTTGATTCGATTTCGAAGGCATGGCAGCACAGGAGGTTTCGTTATGGCTCCACGACGGGGTGTAGATAAGGAATTGAACGGCAAAGATGCGCTGGTCCGCAACGCCGATGCGGTTCCGCTTGCCGATGTTTACGGCGGAATCTGGGCGGAGACCAGTGTGTCCGAGTTTACGAAGAAAGGCCAGAAGAAAGAATATCGTATCGGCACGTCCGGTGATATCGTCATCGAGCATTCGCAATTCAGCAACGGCGCCGACGCCGCCGGTCTGGTGGTGGAGGACGCGGGGAAAGTCTTTGCCGGGAAGCTGCTGACGCGGATGCAGACTTCAAACAGCAGCGGCAACAAACTGGCTTTGAAATACAATCAGACGGCCTCCGGCAATGTGACGGTTTCCGGCAATACGCAGATCGACATGCTCTTCGGGGCGAAGACGGTGGCGGTTTCCGATTCCCGGATCGGCGTGCTGCTGGGCGGAAATTTTACCCTGACCAGGGGAACGGCGACGCGGGTCAGCAGCGTCGTGCCTTATTCCATTTCCAGCACCTGCAAAATCAGTGCGACCGGGACGCTGACGCTCGGCAACAGCGTCGTCGGCGACGCGACCGCGTATTACCGGGTGGAGATTACCCGGGCGGAGGGGCTGACGTACGGAAATTTCCGCGGCGGCGTCTTCACCGTGAGCGGGGAAATGATCGCTCCGCGGATGGACCAGTTTGCCGACCTGCTGAATTACGCCTATTCCCTGTACGACGTGAACGGCACGACCACCGGAGTGGAGTCGTATCGGAACACCCTGAAAACCTCGAAGGCGCGCGGCACCCTGTCGATCGGCAGCCGGGACGAAACAGCTCCGGTCACGGTGGGAAACATCGACGGTTACGCCACCGTGGAATTGCGGAACGTTCAGGGGCAAACTGTAACGGGAGGGAATTTTCACCGGTATGAGAGCGGGACGCTCAAATATTCTGCCGCGGGATCCATTCGGGTGATCGGTTCCCGGCTGGAGTCGCTGCAGATGTTCGCTGATGCCGAAATTCGGGATTCCCGGATACTGGGAGACATCAACCGCCTCAATCGGACCGACCGGAACGGCAGACTTTCCGGGATCAGCGTGTACGGAAAGCTGACCGCGGACAACGTCGAGCTGCGGGCCGTAAACGACATCGACCGGGGCGACATCATCGGGTATCGCACGGTCATTCTGCGGCAGGTTACGGCGGATGAGGTGCTGGCGTTGCCGAACGGACATCTGAATACGACCGCCGGCACCGGCAGCATCGAAGTTTCGGCCGGGAGCGATCTCAATCGCATCACGAATTATTATACCGTGCGGATCGAGAATTCCAAAGTCAACCAGGTCATCGGCGGAAAAACCGTTGCCAGCATGGATACCCGGGTCAGCCGCGGCACCGTTGTGGTACAGTCGGTTTCCAACAGTCTGCAGGACGATACCGAAGGAATTTATTATTTCCAGTCCGCCACCGTGGAGGACAGTGTGATCTGGCGCATCGCCGGTGGCAAGTATGCCCGGGGCAAGGAGACCGCCACCGGTACGCTGACGGTGCGCAATTCCACGGTGAAGGCTGATGACGGCATTACCGGATATCGGGTGGTGGAGCTGTATCACACGGAAGCGGTCAACGTCGTCGGCGGAAACATCAAGACCACTTACAGCTCCACCGGATCACTCAGCGCGGAATATTCCGTGATCACGGGAGAAATCCGGCGTTACTCAAAGGTGCAACTGACAGCTTCCACAGTCGGCACCGGCGTGTTTGGCGGAAAATATAACGGCGGCACTTACCTGAGCGGCGCGCTCACCACGGACGGCGGTGTCCGGATCGGCGCGGACGCGGACGGAGTGGCCGTCAGCGGCTTTGCCGCGGTTACTCTGACCGATACCATCGTCGATGGAGACGTGGTTGGCGGCAAACGGAGCGGTGATTCCGAGAAATCCAGCCGGCTGGTCAGCGGCCGGTTGACACTGCGGCAGAGCCGGGTGGAAGAGATTCGCGACTTCAGCTCCGTAACGCTGGAAAACGCCGTGACGGGACAAATTTCCGGCGGAAATTTCTCCGGCGGAAAATACCGTGCCGCCGGTACGCTCAAGGCGGAGGAGAACAGCGTGATCGCCGGAGTGACCAACTTCAAGACCGTCCGACTGGAAGACAGTACGATTCTGGGGGATATCGGAATCGAGACCGGCTATACTTCCAGCGGT
>CASFXO010000146.1 GCA_949298665.1 uncultured Lentisphaeria bacterium | reverse complement strand
CTTTCCCTTTGGCGGCGGCATCATCGGCGGCGAAAACTGCCATTTCCGCAGCGCCTACGGCCAGAACGATGCCTGGTGGCAGATGGTCGATCTCTTTTCGCGCACTTCCGGTGGCGGCGTCTATCTGCGCGGCGACGACCCTGAGGCTTCCTACAAGTTTCTGAACCTGCGCAAGGGGAAAGGGGTGAAGCATCCCGATCTGTATCACCTCTGCACCGGCACCACGCCCGGGTTTTTCGAGTCGGAGCACCACTGGCCGCACGCCCTTTCCGAGGGAGAGTATGCGGGCATGGCGATCGACTATGCCGAACGCCCCTACGCCCCCGGCGTGAAAGTCACCCTGCCGGACGCCGTGATCGGCACCCATGCGGGCAGCTGGAAAGCGGCGATGCAGCGTTACGCCGACTGGGCGGCTCGGGTCTGGCCACCGCAGGCCACCTTCCCGGGTAAGCTTACCGGCCAGTGGAATTACCGCGCCGGCAGGGGACTCGGCTCCCCGCTCTGGAAAGACGGCAAATACGACACCTCCTATCAGGGGAAACACCACAAACGTCCCGCCGACATCTGGGAGCTGTGCAGCTGGTGGACCCTTTCCAGATCGCTCTACTGGAAACTGCCGTTCGAGGAAATCGGCAGATTCGCCAAAGACCCGTGGGTGGAAAAGGTTCTGGTCTGGCGCGATCCGGCCACCGGTGAGAAAGTGCTTTCGTATGCGCTCGGCGATTATGACGGCTACAATCCGCAGTGGGGCGGGCTCCCCGCTTTCCGGCAGCATATTCGGGATCTCAAAAATGCCGATCAGGTGGCGCTGCTCTACTATGACGCGGTGCTGATGGACGCTTCCGCGAAAAATGCGAAGATGGTTCCCGAATTTGCGGTCATCAACCATCAGTATAAATGCGCTCCGGCGCATGATGTCGCCAATCCGACCGCGCCTCCGGGAATCGTCGTCAAATTTCACCAGTACGCCATGTGCGTCAATGCCGAAAAGTTCGCCGATTATACGATTGACAACGTAGTCCGGGTCGTCGAGGAAACCGGGGCCGACGGCGTGCGCCTCGACGAATTCGGCGGCGGCGGCCATCTCTGTTTCAGCACCATGCACAAGCACATCTTCTCCAACGAAGGCTGGGGAAATCCGGTGCTTCAGGCGGTCGCCTACATCACGCGCGGTATCCGGGAGAAGCTCAGCCGTTCCGGAAAAGAGGTGCTGCTGCTGACCGAGTTTCCCGGCCACGACATGCTGGTTTCCACGCTTGACGGCGCCCTGTGTTATGACGGCATCAGCCGCCGGAGCTTCGCCCGCCCGGCCCAGATCAATCTGCTGCGCTTCTATTTCAAGAACTGCAAGCTCTTTGAAATCATCGAAGATGCGGGCGACGATAAACCCGCCCCGTGGGATCTGTGGCTGTGGAACGCGGTTGGCGTCTACAATTCCGGCGAATACCCCGACCACATCCGCTCGCTGCTGCTCGACAACAACGACGCTTTCGACCTCGGCGAACTGGAACCGCTGGTCGATACCGTCTGCGACGG
>CASFXO010000145.1 GCA_949298665.1 uncultured Lentisphaeria bacterium | reverse complement strand
GCAACGGTTTGCTAAACCGTCGTAGGAGAAATCTTACCGGGGGTTCGAATCCCCCCCTCTCCGCCATCCGTACCATCCGGCCTTATGAGAATTCGCCTAAATGTTTCGGGACGTTTTTCTTGTTTTACTGAAAAAATACGCCTGCGACCGGAAGAAACGACATGTCAGACTGGGATTCGGAACAATACTTGAAATTTTCCGTGGAGAGAACCCGGCCCGCCATTGACCTGGCAGAACGACTGACCGCAGTCGCCCCCGGGCGGGTTCTCGATCTCGGATGCGGACCCGGCAACAGTACGGCGGTATTGAAAAAATATTTTCCCTCGGCAGAACTTCTGGGAGTGGACAATTCCCCGGACATGCTCGCCAAAGCCCGGCGGGATTATCCGGATTTATCATTCCGATTGTTCGACATCAATGATTCGCTCCGCCCCCTGGGGACCGGCTGGGATGTGATTTTCGCCAATGCCTGCCTGCAATGGGTTCCTGACCATCGGACGCTGTTGAAGAAATTACTCGACGCCTTGTCGGACGACGGCGAATTGGCAGTACAGGTGCCGTTGCAGAACAAGGCACCGTTCCACGCGCTTCTCCGACGGAAGGCGGCGTCGCAGCAATGGGCCTCGTTTTTCCCGGAAATACGCAGGGTTCACCTCCTGGACGAATTGGAATATTGTGAACTGCTGCAGACTTATGCCGAAACGTTTACCATGTGGGAAAGCGATTACTTCCATATCCTTGAGTCGCCGCAGGCGGTGCTGCAATGGTATCGCGGCACAGGACTTCGCCCATACTTGACCGTTCTGCCTCCGGAAAAGCAATCGGAATTTCAGCAGGAAATCCTTGCCGGAATCGAGTCTCTGTTCCCCCGTCTGCATGACGGATCCGTGGTGTTTAAATTCCCCCGATTGTTTTTTATCGCCGGGAAAAAACGTTGTCGTCCGGTTCCCGCAACTACGCAATCCGACGGCAGGACACCGGCTGCCACAGGAGCGGAATCCGCTCACTGACCGGTTGCGAAGCAGTCGAAATCTGAAAACAATTCCTGAAAATTTCAACAGTCATGGATTTTTCGAGGTGTCGGAAATGAAATTATTCCAAGCGCTCCAAACCATGAAAGTGCCGCTGCTCGTCGGTCTGGTCTGCTGCGTTTTGCTGGCGTGGTCGATTTACCGCCTTCAGACGGAGGACGAGGCGTACGACAAGGGAGTGTGGTTTGAAGAACACGGCGATCCGGAACAGGCCTGTCACTGGTTTCAGCGCGCCGCCCGGGAAGGCGACCTCGACGGCAAGGACATGCTCGGCTACTGCTACATCAAGGGCATGGGCACCGCCAGAAACTACCGGAAGGCATTGGCGCTCTTTCAGGAGACCGCCCGGGCCGGAAGCGCCGTCGGCGCGTTTAACCTCGCCATCGCGTATGAATCCGGCCACGGCACGCCGCGCGACATGAATCAGGCGTTCTTCTGGTACCGGAAGTCTGCGGAACGGGGCGATCCGGACGCCATGTACGAGCTGGCTCAGTGTTATCGGACGGGAAGCGGCACCGCGGAAGATCCGGCACTGGCGCGGCGCTGGATGCGCAAGGCCGCCGCGGAAAACCAGCCCGACGCCCTGCACGCGCTCGGCATGGAGTGTCTGGAAAAAGGCGATGCGGCCCAGGCCGTGTCCTTTTTCCGGCGGGCCGCGGCAGGAGGTTCCGCCGCGGCGCAATATCAACTCGGCCGCTGCAGTGAGGATGGCAAGGGGACGGAGCGTTCGTTGGCTTCGGCGGTCCAATGGTACGAGGCGGCCGCGAAAGATGAAAACGTCCCTGCCCTGCTGAAATTGTCCGAACTGTATGCCGCAGGCACCGGAGTTCCGCAGGACGCGAACCGGGCCGCGGAGTTGCGGCGGCGGGCGGAGGAGGTGCGGGAATATGAGGAGCAGTCGCTGGAGGATTTCAGCACCTTTTTCGACCGGGTCCATGCGGCGATCGAAAACCGGGACGACGCGGAGGCGCTGCGGCGGTTCCGCCGGCTTTACCGCGAATGGAGCGAGTATCATTCGTGGCTCGACGAATGGTCCCGCTGGGAAAAACTGTTCACGACCCATCCGGAAGCCCGGGCGTTTTTAACCGAAGCGGTCCGGAAGCTGCAGGCGGATGTTCTGGCAGGAGATTGTTCCGCCAAAGCCGTCAACGGGATTCTGGCGATCAACCGCTTCCTGCAGCGCGATGACGACACGGTGGCATTTTACCGGGAACTTTTCAAGTGCCATCCGCAACAGGCGAAACGGTACTGGACCGCCGATTATCTGCTTCTTTTTCTGGAAAAAAAACAATTCGAAACGGCCGCGGAGCTGACCGACCCGGAACGGGAATTCGACACTCAGGTCCAATTATATCGCAAATTGACCAGTCTCGGGGACCGGGGATCCGCGCCGCAGACCGAAGCACGGTTCAAACAAGTAAGCGAGGCGCTCGCCACCCTGCTGCGGCACTCCGGAAAGACCGGGGAGGCGGACCGGCTGGAGCAGCGGGCCCGCGAGATGGTAAAAACCAGCCGGGCCCAATTCCCGGACAAAGTCAGGTAACCGCTCCTACAGCCCGCCGAATAACGGGTTGCGGCAGGAGCGCCGGAACGAAACGGACCGCGGTTGCGGCCTTCCGCCCCGGGGAGCCGTCGTTTTCGCGGCTGGGGCTATCGGGCGCTTCCTTCCGGCGGCGGCATGGATTCCGTTCAGCCGGTGTTGTTTTCTTCACCTGTGGCGGCAACGGTCATGACCAGCATCCGGCGTCGGAATCCGGCTCCTGATAGAGTTCCCGGAGCTTCTTCTTCTCGACGATGCCGCCGGTTTCATCGGCTTCGGGCGGCGGGAGTTCCCACTTCTCTCCGGGATAAACCGGAGTGTGGAAGTCGGATTGCCCGATGTTCCGGGTTTTCTCCTGAAACTCCATGCAGCTGCGGATGCAACCTTTGGCACCGCAGACGGCGAAATACCCGGTGTGCGCGAGAATCTGCCGGTAGTACGGAATCACGCAATGCCCCGGAAATTCGGGATTGAAACGCCACCAGTCGCCCCCCGCCAGCGTGTAGCCGATCTTGTAGGCGGTCTCCTCGGACATGTTCGTGCGGGTGATGTCGAGATTGAAGCCCGGCAGAAACCGCTTCAGGAACGGCGACGCCTTGTAGTTGATGCCGTGGTGCGTCGCGGTGCAGCGCCCCATGTGAACGTCGGCCCATTCGTACTCCTGACCGTCGATGTGGATCTTCACCGTCGGCAGCTCGCCCGGATTCGGAATGGCGCAGCCGGGACAATCCCGGACGCACTTCATGCAGCGTTTGCAGAGGGTGCCGGGTTTCACCAGCGGATCCGGTTCGAGTTCCGCGTCCGTGAGGATGGTGCCGATGCGCACCCGCGGCCCGAACACCGGATGGAGAAACACCTTGGACCAGCCGATCTCTCCGAGGCCGCAGGCCACCGCCGCGATGCGGACATTGATCTGCACATCCGGCACGGGACGCCCCGGCGCAACCGGTTCGGGGTGGTTCGGGTAGGTCTCCGGCACGCCGGGATAGACCGGCACCGCCTCGAACCCGTGATCCTCGATCCGCCGGGCGATTTCGTAGGTCAACATCGGCCGGAAGAGCGTATTGAGCCGGTTGTAGGAGTAATAGGTGTAGTTCGGCCAGTAGGTGCCCTCCGTGATGCCGCGGTAGGTGCTGCGCGGAATCGGCTGAATGATGGAGATGACCGAACGGCAGTCCGGAAAAATATTTTTCGGGTGCATACGTTCGGGCGCTTCGGCAAACCGTTCGATATTGGCCACGCCGAGGACTTCGACGCCGCCGCCGCCCGCGCCGAGGCGGTTGGCCAGATCTTTCAGCATCCGGCTGGTGAGTTTCCGGGCATTCATGATCACAGTCCTCCTTCCGGGCGGCCGGGCGCCGCGTTTCCCCGAATCTTTCCGGCGGCGGCCAGCGCGGCAAGACAGGCACGCGAACAGTCCGCCCCGATCCGTTCCACCGTTTCGAACCGCCCGATGTCGGTGCGGATCGCGCCGCAGCGGCAGTCGCGGCAGACGGCGTCGTTCCGCTCGGCCCCGTCGAGCGCGGCGCCGGGACAGGCGTCGAGGCACGCCCGGCAGTCGCGGCAGGGATCGTACGGCGCGGCAGCAACCGTCGGTTCAAAACGAAAATCCGAAAGCAGCATGGCGAACCGTTGCAGCGGTCCGTATTCCGGCGTCAGAAAAAGCCCGTGCCGGCCGACGGTCCCGAGTCCGGCCGCCGCCGCCGCGAATTTCCAGTCGACGTAAACGTTCGGCGCGGGACGCCCCGCGGCCACCGGCACCCCGAGCGGCTGCCGGTCCGTCGCTTCGACGTCGTACCCGAACATCGGCACCGCCTCGCAACCGCGGGCCTCGATCCAGATGCCGAGATCGTAGGTGGTGCGGGCCAGATAGTTGTCTTCCAGCGCGAGAAAGCCGAAGTGGCGGAAGGATTCCGTACTCCGCCGTTCCCGGTTTTCCATCCCGCGCAGCGTGCCGCGCGGAATCCGGCGGCCGATGACGATCATGCTCTCCGCCTGCGGAAAAATCGCCAGCGGATTGTGGGCCGCCGGGAGATGGCGGAACGCCGCGATCGGCGCGACGCCGACCAGGTCCGCACCGAACTTCCGCGCCTGCTGTTTCAGTTCTGCCGTATTCATCCGAGTTTCTCCTGTACGGTCGGGCCGATCTGCCAGACGCTGCGTTTGCGGAACTTGTTTTCGTACCGGCTGGTAATCTTCTCTTCAAGTGCGACGAGACACGCCCGGCCGCAGGCCGCGGCATACCGGTCGACGCGGTCGGCGCGCCCGGGAACCCGGCTCGCGCCGTTCCGGCAGGTGGCGCAGAGGGATTCATCGAGCTGGAACCGGGCGCTGCCTTCGACTTCGCGGAGCGCCCCGAGCGGACACCCCTCCAGACAGGCGCGGCAGTCGCGGCAGAGATCGAGCGCCGGCGGCCGGTCCGGTTCCAATACGCAATCGGTCAGAATCAGCGCCAGCCGCTGCCGGTG
>CASFXO010000144.1 GCA_949298665.1 uncultured Lentisphaeria bacterium | reverse complement strand
CTCCAGCGAAGCGCTGAACGAATCCGTCAATGAAGAGATGCGCGATAAAGTTCAGACGGTCCTGGACCAGGTGCTCAAGGAGCGTCGCCATGAGATCCCCCACCAGGTGCCGCTGGAGTTGTTCCGGCAGGCACTGCTGGACGAGATCATCGGTCTGGGACCCATTTCGCCGCTGCTGCGGTCGCCGCGCATTTCGGAAATCATGATCAATGGTCCGGACTGCGTGTTTGTGGAAAGCGGCGGTCTGCTGTACAAGACCGGGGTCCGTTTTTTCAACGGACAACATCTGCTGTCCATCATTCAGCGGATTGTGGAACCGCTGGGGCGGCACGTGGACGAGGCGTCGCCGATGGTGGACGCGCGGCTGGAGGACGGCTCCCGGGTGAACGTGGTCATTCCGCCGCTGGCGCTGCACGGCGCCTCGGTTACCATCCGCAAATTCGCGGAGAAGAAATTGACGACGGAGGACTTGATCAACTTCGGCAGCATGACCCGGGAGATGGCGCTGTTTCTGGAAGAGGCGGTCCGTTCCCGGCAGAACATTCTGGTGTCCGGCGGGACCGGTTCCGGCAAGACGACGCTGCTGAACGTGCTGTCGCAGTTCATTCCGGAAGGGGAACGGGTGGTGACGGTCGAGGATTCCGCAGAATTGAAACTGACGCACCAGAATCTGGTGAATCTGGAGGCGCGCCCGGCGAATATCGAGGGAAAGGGACGCATCACGATCCGGGATCTGGTGGTCAATACGTTGCGCATGCGTCCCGACCGGATCATCGTCGGGGAATGCCGCGGCGCCGAAGCGCTGGACATGCTGCAGGCGATGAATACCGGCCATGACGGGTCGTTGACGACGGCGCACGCGAACAATCCGCGCGACGCGCTGACCCGGCTGGAGAACATGGTGATGATGGCCGGTTTCGATCTGCCGTCGAAGGCGATCCGGGAGCAGATCGCTTCGGCGCTGGACCTGATCGTGCAGCAGTCCCGTCTACCCGACGGATCCCGCAAGGTCCTGCAGATTTCCGAGGTGACGGGCAGGGAAGGGGAAGTGATTCTGCTGCAGGATATTTTCACATTTGAACAGAGTGGTTTCGACGCCGACGGCCGGGTGGTCGGTCGGCATACCGCGACCGGCAACATTCCGTATTTCGTGGAAGAGCTGCGCAAAACGGGGCGGTTGAAGCTGGACATGTCGGTATTTGTTCCCGCAACCTGATGAGGCGCTATGATGAATCGCATTCTGATCGACGCACTGGTATTTGCCGCAGTGGCGCTGACGGCGTTTCTGCTGGTTTCCACGTTTTACAAATATTCGCTGGAAAAGCTGGAAAAAAAACGAAAACGCGAAGAATACGGTATAAGCCGCTTCGTCACACCGCTCCGGTTGCTGACCTTCAAACTGGCCGCGGCTTTCGGCGGCGGCGTGGCGTTGCTGCTCGGGTTGATCGCGGGTGGGGTATTCAATCCGTTGATTTATCTGCCCTGTTCTCTGGCGCTGGGGCTGGTCGGATACTGGGTACCGGATCTCTACTATCGGTTCAAGGCGAGTCGACGGCGGGCGGCGTTTGAGTCGAAGCTGCTGGACCTGACCATCGGACTTGCGGGCGGTATGCGCGCGGGGCTGGCCCTGCCGCAGGCGTTCGAGGCGATGGCCCGGAGGATGTCGGACCCGATGAAGGAGGAGCTGATGATCACATTGCGGGAATACCGGCTCGGGCTGGATTTTTCCAGTGCGCTGGAGCGGCTGCACAGGCGGATGCCCTGTGAGGATCTGCATCTGCTGGTGACGACCATCCGGTTGACGACGAAGTCCGGCGGCAGTCTGGTGGAGGTGCTTGAGGAGATGATCGGCACCATCCGCAATCGGACGGAGTTTCACGAGAAGCTCAAAAACATGACCGCGCAGGGACGGTTCGAGGCGATTGCCATGTCGCTGGCACCGGTGGCCGCCTTTATCGTGCTTTATTTGATCGATCCGGTACTGATGGGGCCGATGCTGACGACCGGGATCGGCTGGTGCGGGATTGCCGTAGTGCTGCTGCTGGTGACGATCGGTTTTTTCGTCATCAATAAAATCGTTACGATCGAGGTTTGAAAATGGAACATGTCGGAATATACGGCCTCGTGTTCGGAATCGTATGCGGATCTTATCTGTTTCTGCAATTGTTTCTGGATATGAAGCGCCGCGGGGGCGAGGCGGGACATTACCGGAATCTGCCGTCTTCCCTGCGGCTGTTCGGCCGGCTGCTGCCGCTGTTCTCCGGCAATGTCGGCAGACAAATGGCCCGGATACAGCCGCGGCGACTGGCGAAGATCCGGAGGCAGCTGCTGGCTGCCGATATGAATCTGGATCCGGAAATGTTGCCGATGCTGGAGATTTTTCTCTGCATGGCTGGTCTGGTGGCGGGGGGGCTGGGGACGCTGCTGCTTTTCCGGCACGGTGGTTTTGCGGTATTCATGGCCCTGGTCGGGGCGTTGGTCGGGGCGGTGTATCCCTCCATGACGATTGCCGGTCTGGCGGAGCGACGGGTGCATCGGATCATCCGGAATTTGCCGTTTGCGATCGATTTGATCGGGTCGGCCATGCGTTCCGGGCTGGATTTTTCCGCCGCGGTCCGCTACTACGTGTCTGCTGAGGATGCAACCAATCCGCTGGCGGTGGAATTCGGGGTGATGCTGCATCAGATGGAACTGGGGAAAAACCGGATTGAGGCGCTGCAGGATATGGCGGACCGCATTCAGGTGGAAGAATTCAACAGCTTCTGCGCCGCAGTGGCGCACGGGACGGAGGTGGGGGCGTCCATTGTGGACACGATGAAGATTCAGGGCGAGGAGATGCGGCGGGCGCGGTTCAATCTGGCGGAACGGAAGGCGGCGCGGGCGCCGTCCATCATGATTCTGCCGATCGTGCTGTTCATCATGCCCGCCGTGTTTGTGGTCATCGGCACGCCGGTTTATTTGAAACTGGTGTCGAGCGGAATGGGAGACATCATGCAATGATCGGGTATCAGATTCGATTTATTTCCGGTGAACTGCGGGACCAGGTCGTGCCGGTGCGCGGGGAGCCGCTTTCCCTGGGGCGGTCCCATACCAATCACGTGCGGTTGAAGGCTCCGGATATTTCCGGCAAGCATTTGATTCTGAGCTCAGACGAGCGGGGGGTTGAGCTGCAGAATCTGAGCATGCGGATCACCCTGGTGGATGACCGCGAACTGGCCATGGGAGATCGCGTGGTATTGGCGGTCGGACAGTGTGTGCAGCTGGGCGATGATACGCGGTTTATTCTGGAGGCGACGCTGCTGGATGACGACGGGAAGGATCCGGGCACCGGTGCGGGGGCCGCCGCGCCGGAAGACGAAACCCCGACGGTCGGGGAGGACGGCGAGGCGACGGCCGTTTCTGTTTCCGTCATGCCGTCGGAAGACGGAGAGGAGCTTCCGACCTCCGCGGCGGACCACACGCTTGCCGCCGGACGGACGGCCGCGCCGGATGACGATGATGTTACTGTCGGAGAAGAGGCGGATGCAGGCCTGCCGCTCCAGCGTCAGGAACGGGCCGCCGCCGCGGCTCCGGCTCCGGTGGCGGCGATCTCCGCGCCGGACAACGCAGACGCGGCAGGAGACGATGACGAAAATCTGACCGTGTCGATGCGGACCCGGCTGGCTTCCGCCGAAGAACTGGAGCAGATGAAGGATCTGGAGGTGCGCCGTAAGATTACGCGGCGACTGATTTTGTGGGGTGTGATTCTGCTGTTGTCCGGCGGTCTGGTCGGCGGCATGCTGTTGTTGCTTCACCGGGAGACGGAAACCTTCACCAGTTGGCCGGTGGACGCGGCGGGACAGGAGCTGAGTCGGATTGTGGCACTGAAGGATCTGCCGTTTCAATATGATATTGACGTGAAGGTACCCATGGTTCCGGGCATGGTGGTGAAACAGGAACCGGGTCGGCTCGACGTGGAAACCCGATTGGGCAAATACCGGGACGTGCCGCTGCACATTATGCTGGAATACCGTCAGGATCCCGGTTCGCTGCGGAAAGATCGCCGGAGCATGTTCGAGGATTGGATTTCCGGGAAAGCCCGCGAGGAGAACTGGAATTTCGATTTCATTCAGCCGCTGCGTTTTTTTCAGGCGTATCATGGCATTCCTTATCTTCAGGTGTCGTTCAGCCGCACGTACCACAAGGAATCCTATTACGGGCATGTGCTGTTCATGCGGTATATGGATTGGATTTTCATCATGGTCAAGGAGGTGCCGACCCGGGAGCGCTGGCGGGCGGAAGCGTTTACCGGCGTGGTGTGCTTTTTCCGTTTTTCGGAAAAGTTCCTGATGCAGCACTGGGAAGGGATGGCGGACACCTATTCGGGAAAGGTGGCGAATAATCTGGACGAGGCGAAAATCCTGCTGCAGCGGAATTCTCCGACGGTGTGGAGCAAAGTGGATTTTCTGTTGCGCAGCGTTCTGTGCGAAACGAAGAATCATACCGGTCTGCAGGAGGAATTCCGGCAGGCGAATGATCTGCTGCTGCAGCTGCGGCGGAATCAGATCGACTGGTTCAATGCGCAGAAAATCGCGTATCTGCTCGCCGCCAGGCGCGGTCAGAAACATACCCGGGCAGCCGTGCTGGAAATGGTCAAATCCGTCTTTTCCTCCGAGGAGGATCAGCGGTTTTATACGTCCCGCCAGGGAGAGCTGGAATGAAATTCTTTCGGAAAAACATGCGGTTTCGTCTGGAGCTGAACGACCGGATCCTGAATGAGATCTCTTCGGCGGAAGCTCCCGGGGAGATTTCCATCGGCCGTGACGGCCGGAATACGTGGCGGCTGCCGCCCGCCGATATGACGGCCAGTAATTTTCATGCCCGCTTGTTTTCGAAGCGGGGGGTCTGGTATGTGGAGGATGTGGGCAGCCGCAATGGGATTTACTGCAAGGGAGAAAAAATCGTCCGGCGCAGACTCGCCGTCGGCGACCAGATCACCATCGGCGACAGCCGCCTGGTGGTGGAGCCCGATACGGACAAGTCGGAGAAAAACGCGGCCCGTTACCATCGTCTGGAACAATTGAATGGAGACCAAAAGGGACGGCTCCACGACATTTCCCGGGAAATATTCCGAATCGGTTCCGCGCCGGATTGTGACATCGTTCTGTCGGATGCGGTGATTTCACATCATCATGCCGTGCTGGAGCTGAAGTCGGACGGGACCTGCTGGATCAAGGATTGCGGCAGTCGCAACGGTACCCGGGTGAACGGAGCGCCGCTGACCGGCGGTCAGAACGATTCCGGGCGCATGCTGCAGGACGGCGACATCATCGCGGTGGCCCATATGGAATTCTGTTTCTGGAATCGTTTCGCGCCGCATGTCCGTTCGCATTTCTGGCTGAAGCTGAGTGCGTTCGTCATCACCGCGGGGGTACTGCTGGGGGGCTTTTTCCTGTATCGCTCCCTGACGCCAGACGCAAAATACTACATCGATCAGGCCCGGGAGCATGCGGCCCGGAAACAATTCAGGCAGGCCCGGGAATTGCTGGCGCAGGCGGCGACCGTACGGGGCGCGGATCAGCACCGGTTTGAACGCGGGGAACTGGCCGGACAGATCGACCAGTGGGAGCAGACGATCCGCAGCTGGCGGAAAGTGATCGAACACCTGGAAAACAAACGCTGGATCTCCGCCAACACGGTGCTGAGCCCGCTGCTGAGCGATAATATGGAATTGTGGCGCTGGAACGACACCGACGCCGGAGAAGCCAAGACGCAGGCGAACCATGCCAAGCTGGTCATCGATACGTTTCTGGCGGCCCGGGCGACCATGGAGAATGCGAGCGTACAACTGCCGGAGATCGATGCCGCTATTCAAACGTTGCAGGGGGCGCTGGCGGAAGTACCGGATTATCCGTTGCGCCATTTTCAACTGCTGCGGTCGTTCGCGGAGGATATTCTGCGGGAATTGCACGCCATCCGGCAGGATCTGACCGCCATCGAGACCTGTCTGGCGGACCGGGAGGCGGTGGCGCACCTGGCGGACATTCACCGGCGGCTGACGGAAATCCGGGATGCTGCGGCGGCGCACCGGGAGGAACGCCGGAAAAAACAGCAGCGTCATACGGAAAAAATCGTCGCATACTGCGAGGCGCTGCTGGCGCCGCTGGAAAAATTGAAGCAGGCAGGTGAGGAGCTGCAGCAGAAATATCAACAGGCGGCGGCATTTCGGTTTCAGGCGCTGGAGGCTCCGTTGAGACTGCCGACGCTGCAGGAATGCAGTGTTTCCCCGTACTTTTCGAATTACCGCCGTACACTGGAATTGCTTGAGTCGCAATTGAAACAGAATGTGTTGCAGCTGAAGACATTCTCCAGGTTGTTCAGTGAATACGAACTGGAACCGGGCCGGACGCCGCCGTATCTGGAACGTCTGTTCCGGCGTGAAAACAACGAACTGCTGCTGGCGTGTGATTCATTTCGACAGGCCATTCCGGGGTTCAACCGGAGCGAGCCCGCGGGAATGTACGACCGGCTGGTGGGGATCGAGATTTTTTTCGCGTATCTGCGGAACCTGCCGGAGAAGTTTGATTACGCGCTGCTTGAGGAACAGAAGTTCGTTCCGGATCTCTACCGGGCGATTCAGGCTTACGGCGTGCTGGACAACTACGTCGCGTTTCTGGGACGGCCGCAGATGAATCCGGTCCGGAACGCGTCTTCCGGAGAGTCGCGGTTGATGCAGTATTTCAGTCTGGCGGACGAATGGTTCGTCCGACGGGAAGAGCATCTCGCTTTTCTGCGGGAAAAGGCGAAAGGCGGCAGTGCCCGGGAAAAGATCATCGCCGAGGGGGTCCGGCAACTGCTGGCTCCGGCGACCACCCGGGAGGAACGGGAGGCGTTGCGACAGCAGGTCAGTGCGTTGCGGCGCGAATTGCAGGCGCTTGCCGATGCGGGGGAAACACCCGAGGAACAACTCCGGAATCAGGCGGAATTGCTGCGGCGGGGCATTCCCGGAGATTCCATCGTGCGGCTCGCCTGGTCGGAACGGAAGGAACCGTGAAGATGCGTGCCGACACCGGTTCCGTCGCCATGGAATACATTCTGGTGACGTTGTTTGCGGCGATCGTGTTGTATGTGACGTACACGCGGAGTTTTTATGATCCGCACACGATGGAGTTGCGGGAGATCGGGAAGGCGTTTCAGGCGCAGTTGCAGAATGTGATGACCGGAATCGGACAGCCGGTTCCATGAGTTTCAACCACACCCAAAAAGGAAAGGGAAAAAGATGAATCGTTCACAATTGAGGATCCGGCGGGCGAAACGGACCGCCCTCGGTCGTCTCCTCTGCCGCCTGGTCGGAGAGGAAACCGGCGCGGTCGCGATGGAGTACGTCGTGATTGCCCTGCTGATCGCCGCCGCAGTGGTGGGACTGGTGATGGTGTTCGGCAGCCGGATCGCCAACATGTTTTATCAGGCCGGCGCGGCCACCACCCAGACGGAGGACAGCATGGAATCTTTTGCCGGCGAGGTGGAAAGTTCGCGCAGCACGGACCAGGGACGTCTGGAAAAGCAGAAAGGCTACGGCGACACGATTCGCGGTACCAGCAGCGGCGGGAACGGCGGTGAGAGCGCCGGTTCCGGTGGGGAATGACGGCCGGCGATGACGCATGCTTGGGGGATTTTTGCGGCTCTGACGCCCTGTCTGGCAGTGCTCTGCTATTATGACTGCCGGTATCGGAAACTGCCGAATTTTCTGACGTTCGGTCTGATGACGGTTGCGGCGGTCTGGCGGCTGGGGTACGGCGGATGGCCGCTGCTGCTCAACGGGCTTGCCGGCGGTCTTCTGGCGGGGGCGTTTCTGCTGCTGCCGTTCTATCTTCGCGGGGCGGGCGGCGGGGACGTGAAAATGCTGGCCGCCTGCGGCACCGTGCTGGGCGCGGCCCGGATTCCGCTGCTGCTGCTGGCCACTTCCGTGGCCGGGCTGGTGCTGATGGCGGTCATGCTGACGGCCGGTCTGGCCAGCGGCAGCAGGCTCCGGCATCTGTTCCGTTCGCTTTGCGACTGGCGGTACGACCGTCGGGCAGGACGGGCCGCACTGCCGCCGCGCGACGACGAGCGGGTCCGGGTACCCTTCGGCGGAGCGATCGCCGTCGGGACCTGGGCCACGCTGATCGTGGAAATCGCCCGGCAGAGCGGAGGCGGCCAATGAAAAAATCCGCGGGAGAGAAAGGGACCATGCTCATGGAATTCGTATTGATCATGCCGATTCTGCTGTTTCTGATTCTCGGACTGATTCAGCTGTCGCTGATCTGGCGCGCGAAGTTCCTGACCAGTTACGCCGCCTATTCGGGGGCGCGGGCCGCGATCGTCTATCCGCCGGGGGATCAGGAGACGGCGGCATACGCGGCCGCCTGTCTGGCACTGTCGGACGTGCTCCATCCGGAATTCCGGAAGTCGTCCGTTTCCGTGACCGTGGATACCGCTCCCGGCGGAAATCGGAACGGCGGAGTGCCGCTGCCGGCCGTCAAGGCGTCGGTCGTCTACCGGTACCCGTTGATCGTGCCGTATGTCAATACTTTTTTCGCACTCGCCGGGGCGGGGGAAGAACCGCAGTGGACTCTGGCCGGAGCGACGGCTCCCGTTTCCCGGACGGGGAGGGGAGCCGCCGCCTCTTCGTCCGGCGGCGCCGGGTCGACGCTCGCGGTCAAGGCGAGCTGCACATTGCCGTGTCCCTGGTCCACCGCCTCTTTCCCGGGAGCGTCCGCGGAAGATAAGCAAAATTGGAGCAATGTCCAGCCATGAGCATGACGGTCCGAATCCTGCGGTTCGCCTGGCGCAAGACGCTGTCCCTCAAAGACGATCAGGACGGCGCGGCGCTGATGATCACCCTGGCGGTCTTTCTGTTTCTGTTCATCACCGTGCTTTCGGTCTATGCCGTGGGCGACAGCGTGTATCGGAAAATCCGTCTGCAGAACGCCGCCGACGCCGCCGCCTATTCCGCCGCGGTGGTGCAGGCGGACGGACTTTCCCGGATGGCGACGGTTAACCGGGCTATGAGCTGGACCTATGTGCAGATGACGCGGCGTCAGATGGATTACATCACGTACCGTTGGTTGCGGCTGACTTATGAACGTTTCTGTGAGGACAGCGTCAATGCCGCGAATTTCTATTCCCAGATCTCCTTCACCACCGTGGACCCGTATCCCATTCCGACCTACGTTCGGACCGCCAGCCGCCGCTTCGGCTGGCCGAAATGCAAAAGCCATACCCCGGCCAACGGCTGGTGGTGCGGGCTGGGGGTCGACCGGCGCGATACCCTGCTGCTCAACGGCCGGGAGATTTCCCTGGCGGATCTGCAGGCGATCATCACTCCGATGATGGTGTATGATGACAACGGCGGCATGCTTGCGACCAGTGCCCCCGCTCCCGGGAACGGGGGAGGCGACGATACTTACGACCCGGATGAAACGGCTGAGAACCTCAATGAGGATCTGAAGGAGTATTACCGGCAGTCCGGCGCTTCTTCCCAGTGGGGCAGTTATGAGAGCTGGCTGGCGCAGTACGGCTGCGTCGACAATGCGGATGGGACCGCGGCGGAAGCGGCGCTGGAGAAGGTGGTAACGGCTTTTACCACCTATACCGGGACGGCCTATGAGCCTACGGGCGAATTTTATGAGAAGTTCTATGCATGGTATCAGTCGCTGAGTCCGGAGCAGCGTGTTTATCTGGTGACCGGCGTCGGCGGGGCGTCGGTGTCGGCAGGGATTCCCACGACGTATCCGGCGCCGTCGACATCGTCGTCATCGTCGTCGATGGCAGCGACCGCCGGCACAAATCCCCCGCAGTCCGTGGCCGCTACCGGAGCCGCCGCCGGGTGGGGCGCCCAGCTGGGACGGCTGATCGATTACGACAAAAGCAACCTCAGCATGCTGAATCTGGCGTTGTCGGCCATCAACGCCAACATGTATTCCTCCATGCAGGCCGCGGCGAAAATCATGCTGCAGAAAAACCTCTGGCTGTATGACCGCAACGCGACGGCCGAAGATTACCGTTATTCCATCACCTGTCCGCTGGCCATGGACCCTTACGATCTGAATTCCAGTCAAACGGCCGCCACTTTCTTCTCCGCCCTGCCCAATACGGAGGCGGGTGAACGGGTCTTTCTGGAAATGGGTCGCGACCGGAAAAACTGGGATACTCCCCACACCACTCTGGCGGATTACTTCAAGTGCGAAATAGAAGACCGGAACGGTTCCCGGAGCTGGGACATCCGGCAGGACAGCGACGGCAAATATCAGACCGGCGGCCTGGATCAATGGATGATCCGGGGCGGCGCGCAGTACGCGTTGACCGGTGCGACGGATCAGGATCTGATCGCGGCGACGCCGCTGTCGACTTATCGCGTGATGCCGGGCAACGTCACGGGCCGGCAGAACGTGGGGTCGGAAGGCGATTTCGGGATCATGCGTGTTTACAAGGACGCCAATCTGAACGAAACGGGGGAAGGGTTCATCGGCGGTCTGCACCGGGTGGACCGGGGGAATCATCTCTTCTCCTGGCCCGGGAAAATGCCGGCAATTCAATTGGCCGCCACGGGCATTTCCGCAGTGGACTCACTGATCAACCAGGTGGTGGACAGTGTCTTCAATCAGGTATTTTCCCAGTTTGACCAGTTTCTGGACGTCAATCCCTCCTGCGTCAACAGCTACGACGAGGACGCGGTGCCGGCGATGTGCCAGACCGTGGCGGAGTCCGTGGCGCTTTATTCTCAATACCGCTGGGCGAGTTCCAAGTGGCTGTGCCGGTACCGCATCAAGTGGACCGGGGCCAAGTTCCGGCAGCATATCGGGTTTCCCAAATGGTTCTGCGGCAAGCCGCACGAACTGTCCATCATTCCGGCGATCGGTCAATATCTGCCGCCGTTGGACCGGCAGGATACCGACGGGCCGTCCCACGGTTATCTGGAGCATACATGGGATGCTTCCGGGATGTTCGAGCAGTTTCGGCAGCTGTTGCCCGGATCGGTTTTCTCCCGTTCCCGCGAGGATTACCGCAGCTGTGCCGTCGTGCCTTCGAACGAGAGCGGCTTTCTGTTTGTCGGGCACGCCCGCATCTACGGGGACGACCGGGAAATCTGGGATCAGCGTTACGCCGGATTTCCCGCCAGGCCGTGGATTCTGAACGAAAAGTATTTCAACGGCCAGGGCTCCATCATCATCGGCGTTGCCGAAAAACAGACGAATCCCCTGGCGTGGCTGCTGGGCAGGGCGGAAAAAGGCTGGGGAAGCGTTTTCCGACAGCCGACGGAGCTGGGCGAGGAGAGTAATTATTTCACCGCCATGAGTGCGGCCCGGGCGGGGGTCCGCTATCCTCACACCGTCGATGTCCGGGAATACGCCCAGTATTTCGACGATTCGGCGGAGACCGATCAGTTGACCTGGAGAAATCCGTCCGCTGCTGCCGATCTGGGGATCGGCTGCGTCTGCGTGCCGGAAAATGCCGACAAACTGGCGCGGCAGTGGAATCTCTGCACGCCCGACTGGGATGCCACGCTCATTCCTCTGCGTTACGCCCGCAGCGCCTCCCGGAACGGTCGCTGGGAAAATGCGGGCGGGACGGCGCAGAATCCGTTCCTCAATACCGCCTGGCAGCGGCTCAGCGACGACGGCCGGCCGGCGCTGGGCATCCCGCAGAACCGGGTGAATCGGAACGGCGCGATGGAAGTGAGCAATCGGGATTTGCTCTTTCAATGGAGAGTTTACTGAAAAAAAGGATCACGGAAACAATGAGAATGCAGCTACTGGGAATGGCGCTCGTGTGCGCGGGAACGCTCTGCGTTGCCGGTACCGGAGACAAGGCGGAGTCGGGGACGGTACAGCAGGAGACGGCGGTTTTCGCGAAGATGGCCGCGACGGAAGATGCGTTTCGTACCATGGCGGCGCGGGATCCGCAGATGGCGGTGAACGGTTTTTTCGACAATCTGGCGAAATTGCGCTGGGAGAATTTCACGCGGGATTTTTCGCGGGAGCAGTTGCGGGATTTTTTTCTGGGAGCGCTGATTTTCCGGGGGGCGTTTTCCGAAGCGGGCGGGGTTACCGGATACTACAATCCCTGGTGGGATGCGATTCTGCTGACCTACAGCCGGGGATTGCCGGACATTCCCCGGGTGCGGGAGTTCGATTTTCTCTGCGGGGAATTGTTCCGCGGCGAGGCGGTTCCCGAAAAACCGGAGTACGGCAGCGTCCTGCCGGAGCGGGAGCCGTTGACGGTGTCGGTCATGGCGTTGCAGGAAAAGACCCGTCGGCATTTTGAGAAACTCTTTTCCGGCGGCGCCGCCGCCACTCGACTGGAGCGGAATCCGGGGGGACGGCTGGCCGCCAATCTCCGTACCATTCAAGCACGTTCCGCGCTGCGGCTGAAAATGTATTCCATGCTGCTGCACGATCAGGCGCGTTACCGGGAGGCGTGGGAGATGGCCGGATTCCTCCAGAACGGGGACGGGCGCAATTTCTTTCCGGTGTTCACCACGTCGGAAAACCGGCCGCTGATCGAGGCGTTTCTGAAACTGGACCCGCTGCTGCGACAGGGGTTTGTGCCCTATGGTTACATCCCCTCCAGTGAGGGACGGCTGTACCTCTTCGTCAACGGCGAGGTGCCGCGGCTGTTCGCCACCATGAGTCTGGGCGGCGGCTGGCGCCGGACGATTTTTGAATGGTACGATCTGGATCGGGCGGAGGATTTCATGAAGATCTGGAATTCCCGGACGAAGGTGGCGAAATGAAGATGGGCAAATTTCTGGGGCTCTTCCTTGCGGCGTGGATGTTGCTGGGCGGTGCGGCGGCGGCGGAAAACACGGCTTCCGGAAGCGCGGCGAAACGGCAGGTGCTGGCGGTCTCCACCTTGAAGCAGATTCTGAGCGGAATCATGGGCAGCAACGAGTCCGCGGCGCTCGGGCGCAACATCGACAGCTTGATGCAGGCGAGCGAGGGCATGCAGGCGAACGCATGGCGGAAAGCGGCGGAGAAGCTGATCGATGATTTTGTCAGCGGCGAGCAGTCCCGGGCCCTGTTGAAGGACGCGCTCGGTAAAATCCGGAACGGTCAGGCGGATCAGGTTGATTTCAGGGCAATTACCAAACAGGTGACGGTGGATGCCCTGAAACACCGGATCACCAGGGAACTGGATCCGGGGGATGCGGCCGCCATCAACCGCGCCATCGACGCCTATCTGGAGCGCGGCGTTGCCGGCGTGGCGGATTCTCTGGAGAACGAGCTGAATGACCTGATCGCCAAGCATGTGAAGGGCAAGGAGGCGCAGGAAGCCTTGAAGACCGCCGTGAAAAATGCCCGTGACGGCAAATTCGATCAGATCGACGTCACGCAGATCGGTACCGAGCTTGCCGTCGGCGCCCTCAATGACTGGATCGACCGTCAGAACTGGAGCGATGATCAGAAACGCCGGGCCAAGGAGGTTGTCGCGAATACGGCACGGGATGGTCTGGACGGTTTGACGAATACCGGCATGGATATTATAGAGGAGAAGATCGCTGAAGTGGTGGGAGAGGAACAGGCGGGAAAATTCCGGACGGAGATGGAACATTTCTTCGCCGGTGAGAAGGTCGACTGGGGAACGGTTCAGGATACCGTCGGTTCCATTGCCCGGCAGGAGTTGATCGACGCCATCGACAAGCAGTGGGAGAAACTCACGGAAAAGTTCCCGTTTCTGAAGGAGCTCGGCATCTCCGGCGAGGGCATCTTCAATACCGCGGTCAACGTCTGGGGCGTGCTGACCGGAAACGGTTCTCTCAAGGAAAAGCTGGCGGCGCTGGCGAACATCACCGTCGATCTGCTGAATAAACTGGTGGCGGCGTTGAAGGACTATCTGGTCGGCCAGATTCAGGCGATTCTCAATCAGATCGGTGAGATCGCCGCCCGGATGATCAAGCAGCTTATCGAATTCGTCAAGGAAATGTGCGACATGGTCATGGATTACATCAAGAAACTCAAGGAATTCTGCGACAAGCTCAAAGAGACGCTCTCCCAGGTTCGGGAGGACATCATCGAGGTCGGCGAAGGCCTGCAGCAGGGCATCAAGACCATCCGGGAAATGAAACGGGTTTTGACGCAATGAAGGCAGGGCACACCATGAAATCGGCGGAGTCCGGTTCCATTCTGCTGGAATTCATTCTGGCGGCGCCGCTGTATCTGTGCCTCTGGGGCGGACTGCTGTTGATCTCGGACCTGTTGTTGTCCAAGGCTCAGCTGTGGAACAGCGACCGGATGCTGGTGCATCTGGCCGGTGATCGTTTTCAGTCCATCGACTACGATGCAACAGTGGCGGACCCGGCGGGCCGTTTTCAGCGGCTGCTGCCGGATCTGACCGCGATCGGCGCCGCGGAATGTCAGACGCGCCTCGCGGACATCCGGGCCGCCGACCAGGCGCTGGTGGCGTATGTCAAAGAACTTTTCCCCGGGAAGTCGCCGGCTTTTTCCTCTGCGGCCATTGCCGAGAGCGAATGGGTCGGATTGCAGAGTGGAGACGCTTCCGGAGGCGGTGGTTTGTCGTATCAGAATATCTGGTGCGCGCTCTATTCCTCGCAGATGCAGTTGAGTCTCGGCATGCCGGATGCGCTGGTCGGCGTGTTGACGTTTCCCTATCTGTTGACCGGAGAAAAGTCTCCGTTTTCCGGAATGCGCTGGGACTTTTATACCGGCGGTACCGGGATGATGAATCGCGATCTGGATCGCGCCTACGTGCTGCGCCGTCTGCCGGAGTGCCTGCTCGACGCATCCGGGAACACCGTGTCCGTGGAACCGCTGCGGCGTGGGACGGATGCCGAAAAACTGATGAGCGACGAGGTGGTATGGGCGATCATCGGCGATAACTGGATTCACGATGAGACCGTTGCGCCGGCAACGACGACGACGGTGTCGTCCGGCACCAACATTTATCAGGACGGGGCGTATGTCCGCAATCTGACGGCAGTGGGGGAGTGAACGATGAACGGTATGCGAAAAACGTTGTGCGGTTTTCTGTTTTTGCTTTGTCTGGTGACGTTCGGCGGTGAGGCTCCGTCCCTGACTGCCGAGCATTTCCGGAAATTCAAGACCTGGGAGCGCAGCGGCAGTTTTCCGTTGTCCTTCGCGGCGGCCCGGAATCAGGTGTCGGCCCGGATGCAG
>CASFXO010000143.1 GCA_949298665.1 uncultured Lentisphaeria bacterium | reverse complement strand
CTTATTATAAGCTCGGAATGTATGGGGCCGAGGGGGATTCTCCGGAAATGCTGGCGCGGACCTATTTCGACGGTGGTTCGATGCACGGGGATCTGGCGCTGGTGGAGGCGGCTCTTTCTGCGCGCTGTTTCGACAATCTGGTCAACCTCGGCGTGCCGTTTCCCCGGGATGAGTACGGGCAGTTCATCGGGTACAAAACCGATCACGATCCTTTGCAGCGGGCCACGAGCTGCGGGCCGTACACGTCGCGGGAGATGTGCCGGGTGCTGATGGCCGAGCTGGAGCGCCGGAAGATCCCGGTTCTTGAAAAACGGGTGGCGGTGGCGTTGCTCACGCTTGAAGAGGAACGGGGCAGGCGGGCCTGCGGCTGCGTTGCCGTGCCCCGGACCGGAGGTGATTTTGAAGCGTATCTCGCGGAAAACGTGGTGTTTGCGGTGGGTGGTCCCGGGGGGCTGTACGCGGCCAGCGTCTATCCTGCGGTACAGACCGGCGCGATCGGTCTGGCGCTGGCGGCGGGGGCGCGGGCGCGGAACCTGCCGGAATCGCAGTTCGGTCTGGCGTCCGTGAAATTCCGCTGGAATGTGTCGGGAACGTATATGCAGGTTCTGCCGCGATTCATCTCGACCGCCGCCGACGGGGTGAGCGACGAGCAGGAATTTCTGTTGCCGGCGTTCGACGGGGACGCGGGGCGGATGAATTCGATGATTTTCCTGAAAGGCTATCAGTGGCCCTTCGACGTGCGCAAATATCCGGACGGTTCCTCGCTGATCGACATTCTGGTGCACCGGGAAACGACGGAACGGGGACGGCGGGTGTTTCTGGATTTCCGCAGGAACGGGGCGGGGCTGGATTTTGCCGCCTTGCAGCCGGAGGCGTACGAATATCTGCGGCGTTCGGAGGCGTTGTCCGGGACGCCGCTGGAACGGCTGGAACGGATGAATCCCGGCGCAGTGACGTTGTACCGGGAGCACGGGATCGATCTGGCGGTCGAACCGCTGGAGGTCGCGGTCTGCGCTCAGCACAATAACGGCGGTCTGGCCGGCAATCTCTGGTATGAATCGGAAAATATCCGCCGGCTTTTTCCGATTGGAGAGGTGAACGGGTCCCACGGCGTCTGTCGGCCGGGTGGTGCCGCGTTGAACGCCGGACAGGTCGGTGCCTTCCGGGCCGCGGAATACATCGCCGGCTGCTGTCGCGAAGCCACGTTGGACCGGGCCGCTGCGGAACAGGCCGCGATTCGGTGCTGTCGGGAATTGCAGACCCTGCTGCAGGGGAAACGCGACTGGAAAGCGGACCGGCGGGAATTCCGGCGACGCATGACGGCATACGGCGCGCAGCTGCGCGATGCCGGACGCCTGGCGGAAGCCGTCGCCGCAGCCCGCACCCAGTACGACGCCATCCGGCGCGAAGGCTATCCGGCGGCGGATGCCGCCGAGGGACTGCGCAATGTGCAGTTGTGTCTGGCGCATCTGGTTTATCTGGAGGCGACCGCCTTTCAGGCTGCGTCCGGGTGCGGTTCGCGCGGTTCTGCGCTGGTACTGGACTGGAATGGGAGGCCGGTGCCGGAAGATGAACGTTTCCGGGAACGGGTGCTGGAAACCGAATGGGACGGCGCCGCCGTCGTTTCCCGCTGGGTGGCGCGGCGGCCTCTGCCGGAGTGCGATGGCTGGTTCGAAACCGTCTGGCGCCGCTTCCGAGACAGGGAGATTTATCGGGAGACGCGGTCGTGAAGGCGTTCGACTTCGAGGTATTGCGGCTGCTGCGCAAGCGGGCCGGATGGAGCATCGGGGAGGTGTCGGAACGGTCCGGCGTGTCGCCCGCGGTGATTTCCCGGCTGGAGCGCAACCGGGCCACGGCGGAGCTGGAGACGGTGTGGAAACTCGCGCGGTTGTTCGATCTGACCGCGGCGGAACTGCTGGATCTGGCGGAATCGGGGATGACGCGGCGTCTGGATGCTTCGTTTCATCAGTCGGAGGATTTTCATTTTGAAGAGCTGCGTTATCGCAACGTCCGCTGTCTTTTCGGTCGTGCTCCCGCGGGGGGGCGGGTGTCCCGTCCGAAAATTCACCGGGACGATTATGAAATCTGCTGGATTCTGCGCGGCCGGGTGCGGCTGAAACTGCCGGACGAGGAATACCTTCTCTCCGCCGGGGAATCGGTGCAGTTCGACGCCTTGCTGGAACACACCTACGAGGCGTTGGCAGAGAGTGAATTGCTGGTGATCCATCTCAAGAAAAACAAGGGGTTCTGATACCATGGCCAATTATCCGAAAATCACGTCGTTCAAAACCACCGCCACTTTCCGTGCCCATCTGCAGGCGCAGAATCCGGATCTGGATCTGGACGAGGCCGTTCTGGCCGCGCCCGAGTCGCCGCTGGCGGCGCCGTATCAGCTGAAACATTTCACGGTCGGCAACCGCTGGTGCATCCTGCCGATGGAGGGCTGGGACTGTCTGCCCGGCGGCGAACCTGGCGAACTGACCCGGCGGCGCTGGCTGCACTTCGCGCAGAGCGGGGCGAAACTGCTGTTCGGCTGCGAAGCGGCCGCCGTCATGGAATCCGGTCGGAGCAACACCCGGCAGCTGATGATCTGCCCGGCTTCGCTGGATCCCCTGTCGCGTCTGCTGGAGGAGATGCGCGGCGAACATGCGGAACGGTTCGGCACCGCGGACGATCTGTACATCGGGTTGCAGTTGACCCATTCGGGGCGCTTCAGCCATCCGCACAACGACGCGGTGCTGGAGCCGGTAACCGCCTGGTCCCATCCGCTGCTGGACCGGAAATTCGGCTGCGGACCGCAGCATGTGGTCTCCGATGACGAGGTGAAGCGGATCATCGACCATTTCATTGCGGCGGCGGTGCTGGCGCAGCGGGCCGGATTCAGTTTCGTCGACGTCAAAATGGCGCACGGATATCTCGGACATGAATTCCTGAGCGCCTATGAGCGTCCGGGAGAATTCGGGGGGAACTTTGAAAACCGCACGCGGTTTTTCCGGGAGATCGTCGAAGGCATCCGCGCGGCGGCGCCGGGGCTGGATGTGGCGACCCGGTTGAGTCTCTTCGACTTTCTGCCGTTCATGCCGGGACCGGACCGGGTAGGGGTGCCGATGGCGCTGCCGGGGGTGGCGGAGCCGGGGAATTATCGTTACGCTTTCGGTGGGGACGGGACCGGACTGGGATACGATCTCTCGGAAACGTTCCGTTTCCTGGAACTGGTCCAGTCGCTGGGCATTGAGCTGGTCTGCACCACCGTGGGCAGTCCGTATTACAATCCGCACATCCAGCGTCCGGCCTATTACCCGGTGTCCGACGGTTACCTGCCGCCGGAGGATCCGGTGAAAGGGGCGGCGCGTCAGATCGGCGCGGTACGGGAGACGAAAGCCCGTTTTCCGGAACTGGCCCTGATCGGGTCTGGCTATACCTGTCTTCAGGAATTTCTGCCGCAGGTGGGACAGTATGCGGTGCGCGCCGGCATGACGGATTTCGTCGGCATCGGGCGCATGGTGCTCTCCTATCCGGAAATCTGCGCGGATACTCTGGCCGGACGCCCGCTGAACGTCCGGAGAATCTGCCGGACCTTCGGCGACTGTACGACGGCCCCGCGCAACGGGATGGTTTCGGGATGCTATCCGCTGGATCCCTTTTACAAGGCCCGGCCGGAATGTGAGCGGCTGCGGTGCTGCAAGCAGGGAAAATGAGGATGGTCTGCGGGGCGTTCAGCCCCGCAGGGAATTCAGCTGCTGCTCGCAGACGGCGGCCAGAATCGGGTCGAGAATCAAATTGAGTTCGCCCTCCATCAACGCGGGCAGGCTGTGGATGGTGATGCCGAAGCGATGGTCCGTCACCCGGTTCTGGGGGTAATTGTAGGTGCGGATGCGTTCGCTGCGGTCGCCGGTGCCGACCTGCGAACGCTTGTCCGCCGCGAATTTCCGTTGTTCCTCGCGCTGCTTGATTTCCAGCAGGCGGGCGAAGAGGATGCGCAGGGCGATTTCCTTGTTGCGGTGCTGGGATTTCTCCTGCTGGCTGGCCACCGAGAGGCCGCTGGGGATGTGAGTGACCCGGACTGCCGAGTCGGTGGTGTTGACGCACTGACCGCCGGGGCCGCTGGAACGGAAAACGTCGAAACGCAGATCCTCCGGCCGTACGTCCAGTTCCACCTGTGCCGCCTCCGGCATGACGGAGACGGTGACGGTGGAGGTATGAATCCTTCCTCCGGCTTCGGTTTCCGGGACCCGCTGCACCCGGTGGACGCCGCTTTCGTACTTCATGCGGGAATAGACTTCGCCGCCGCTCAGGGAAAAGGAGATGCCTTTCAGGCCGCCGAGGTCGCTGTGGGTCTGTTCCAGGATTTCCAGTTTCCAGCCGCGGGTTTCGGCGTAGCGCGTATAAACCCGGCAGAGATCGGCGGCGAACAGGGCGGCCTCATCGCCTCCGGCTGCCGGTTTGATTTCCACGATGATGTTGCGCGCGTCGTTGGGATCGGGCGGCAGCAGGGCGATCTGCACGGCGCTTTCCAGCGCCGCCGCTCTGCGGCGGCATTCGGCGAGGTCGGTTTCCGCGAGTTCCCGCATCTCGGGATCTTCCTCGGCGGCGAGAATTTCTTCAGTGGCGGCGATTTCCCGCAACGCGGCCGTCCAGTCGGTATAATTCCGGAAAAGGGTTTCCAGCTTGCTGTGTTCCTGGGAAACGCGGCGGAACTCATCCGAACGGGCGTAGAGACCGGGATCGGCCAGCGCTGCTTCCAGCTCGATCCGGCGGGCGCGCAGGCCGTCAATGTGGTTGGCGATGTCCTCAGGCGTCATGGCGATGCGGTTCCCATCATGAAAAACCCGCCGGCCGGAAGCGGAGGATACTGCTTCCCGCGGCGGGTTTCCGTCCGTCGTTCAAACAGCGGTTCAGGCGTTTTTCTTGTAACGGCGGTTGAATTTGTCGATCCGGCCCGCGGTGTCCACGAACTTTTGTTTGCCGGTGAAGAACGGGTGGCATTTGGCGCAGATGCCGACGCGGATTTCCGGACGGGTGGACTTGACTTCCCAGACTTCGCCGCAGGCGCAGATGATCTTGGCGTCACCGTACTTGGGATGGATATCCTTTTTCACTTTGCATAACTCCGTATTTAGGTTATATTGTCAATCAGTTTCAACTGTGCCGTACAGGAATGAAATATCAAGTAATAAAAATAGCATTGTATGGCAATTTTTCAAATGCGGAACGATAAAAAATAGAGGATTCATCATGCGTCTGGAACAATTCCGCCGGATTCTGGGGTTTGACGAAGCGTCGGAACGAATACTGGAGCCGCACTGGAAGCCGGCGCTGGCTTCGCTGCCGGCACGGGTGGAGTTTCTGGAACCGGCCTTCATCCGGGAGAATTTTCCGCTGCTCGGCGCCGATCCGGCGCTGGAACCGGAACTGCTGGCGACGGCGGCGACGGCGGTGGACATTCCGGCGGCGCGGCTTTATGCCTGGCTGTTGTTTCATGCGCATTTCATCCGTTTCGATCAGGGAGAGCTGGGGACGCTGCCGCCGGCGACGAGGCTTTTCGGAGAGAAGGCCGGGTTGCTGCATCTGCTGGTGGCGCTGGGGACGTTTCCTTTGATCCGGCGGACGCTCGACCGGCTGGGGATTCCACAGAGCCAGTTAACGGAGATGGCCAGGTGGCTGCGCGGTACGATCGACATTTACGCGGCGGGGCACGGCGGACGGCCGGGCCACTCCTTGCAGCAGCTGTTCTGGATGCGGCATTACATCCAGGGGAAACTGTTTCGGATCGGCCGGTTTGAATTCCTCATTCATACGCAGCAGGAATGGTCGCCGGCGATCTACCGGCGGCGCCGGGACGGCGCGGTGCTGGCGTTGTGCCGGGACGGCTGGGAACTGGATCGGGAAGGCTACCGGGCGATGAAAGGTGAGGCGGAGTTCACTTCGCGGCTGGAAATTCGGGACAACCGGGTGTTCGGTACCCCGATTTCGCCGCTGGGCATGGCTTTGCTCGACCGGGTGGTCGAGCTGTCGCCGGAGGAATGGGAGCCGGTGCTGACGCCGTGGGAATGGGTGCCGAGCATTCATATTCCCGGCGGCGGGGGGATGACTCCGGAACGGGTGCTGGCGTCCCTGCGGGAGGCGAAGCGGTTTTTCCGGGAATATTTTCACCGGGACATCCGGGTGTTCAGCTGCGCCTCGTGGATTCTCAATCCGGTGTGGGAAAGGGAATTGCCGGAATCCAACCTGACCCGTTTCATGCGGATGCTGTATCTGACGCCGGGATACGTCTCCTCCGGCCGGGACGGGCTGTTTTTCGTCTTCGGCCGGGATGGGGAAAAAGACTGGAGCCGTTATCAGACGGATACGTCGCTGCGGCGGGCGTTCCACCGGGTGCACGCGTCCGGAGGAACGTTCACCAACGGCGGCTCGTTCGTGCTGACGGCGGATCTGGACCGTCTGGGAGACGGTTTTTACCGGAACCGCGCGGTGCCGGAAGCGATGCGTCAGGCGGAGCGCCCGCTCTCCTGAGCGGCGAAGGGAAGCGGTTCCCCGGCGACCACGCGGACCTGAAAGCGATCGTCCCGCCCGGCAAGCGTCAGGGCGTCTTCCGGCGAGAGGCGGGAACCGCGTACTTGGGGCAGCAGGGTACGGACCGCATTTTCCGCGGCGGTCATTTCCGCCTCCGTCGGTCTGCGAAACGGCTGTCCCGGCACCGGAATGCAGCCCATGATGTGAAAAGGGATGTTCCGATCCAGTTGCGCCAGAAATCCGGCCAGCCCCAGCAGCTCCTCCAGATCCACCAGGCCCGGCACGAACACCATGTTGGCCGAAAGTTCCATGCCGGCATCGAATGCCCGGCGAAAATTGTCGTAAATCAAGGCTCTGGGTTGTCCGGTCAGTTCCCGGTGCAGCGTTTCGCTCCAGGCCTTGAAGCCGACATTGGCGGCATCCAGGCAGGGGAGGGGCAGCAGACTGCCGTTGGTATGACCGAGATTGGTCCGCACGCCCAGTTCCTCCCGGGCGAAACGGAGCAGTTCCGGCAGGGAAGGCGCCACCGTCGGCTCCCCGCCCATGAAAAACAGCTGTTCGATCGGAAGTGTGCGCAGAACCGTGCGGATTTCCTCATCGGAGAGAAAGCGCCGGGGAGGGGGATAAGCCAATCCGGGACGTCCTCCGGCACCACTGCGGAGTTTGTAGCTGCAGAAGGGGCTGTGTAAGGTGCAGCCGTAGTTGTATACGGTCGCAAACCGGTGATTTTCGTTGAAGGTTACGCGGTAAAATGCCATGATTCAGAATGCCTCCGAAAAGATGTGCCGCTTAAGATACTGCACCGCTCCCGTCGCGTCAAGCCCCGCCACGGTATAACGGCGCGGAACGGCGTGAATCCGGCGATTCCGAACCGCCGGAATCGCCTCATAGCCGGGCCGGGCGGCAAT
>CASFXO010000142.1 GCA_949298665.1 uncultured Lentisphaeria bacterium | reverse complement strand
TGATTGTGATAAAATTCGATCGGGTCTTCGATGGTAATGATATGAGCAGCCCGCTCATCGTTGATGTAGTTGATCATGGAGGCCAGCGTCGTGGACTTTCCGGATCCGGTCGGGCCCGTCACCAGAATCAGGCCGCGGGGTTTGTATAGAAGGTCTTTGACCACCGGCGGAAGGCCGAGCTGTTCAAACGTCAGCATCTGATTCGGAATCTGACGCAGAATCGTTCCGAAAAATCCCTTCTGCTTGAAAGCGCTTACACGGAAACGCGCGAGATCGGCGAACCCGAACCCGAAGTCGGTAGTCCCGACTTCCTGAATCTGCTGCAGCTGGGATTCCGAGGCGATGGCCTTGACCAGACGCTCCGTATCCGCGGGGGTGAGCGCCGGCAACTCCAGCGGCGTCATTTCGCCGTGCAGACGAATCATCGGCGGTGCGCCGACTTCGATATGAAGGTCACTTGCACCTTCGTCCACGACGAATTGCAAAAGATCTGCCATTTCGACCATGATGAAAACACTGTCCTTTCAACTCAAATTACTGCTGGCGGATGCCTGAAATCATGTATAGCGGACTACTTCGTCCACTGAGGTTTCTCCGTTCATGATGGCCATCAGACCGTCTTCGCGGATGGTGCGCATGCCCTGTTCGCGGGCGCGGTCACGGATCTGGGTCATCGGGGCATTGTCATAGATCAGTTCCCGGATGCCGGCGTTGACGACCATCAGTTCGCAGATGGCCTTCCGGCCTTTGTAACCGGTGCCGTTGCAGATGGAGCAGCCTTTGCCGTAAACGAATTTCCGGTTTCCGACTTCCGAGCGGTCGATGTTCAACCGCTTGAGATCTTCGTCGGTGGGCACGTAACTGGTTTTGCAGTTATTGCAGACACGACGGATCAGCCGCTGACTGAGCACGCCCGCCAGGGAGGAGCAGATCAGGAACGGTTCCACACCCATATCCACCAGTCGGGTGATGGTGCTGGCGGCGTCGTTGGTGTGCAGCGTACTGAAGACGAAGTGCCCGGTCAGGGACGCTTCGATGGCGATCTGGGCGGTTTCGAAGTCGCGGATTTCCCCCACCAGAATCCGGTCCGGGTCCTGCCGCAGGAAGGCGCGCAGCGCCCGGTGGAAGGTCATACCGACCGCATCGTTGATCGGCACCTGCATGATGCCTTCGATGTCATATTCGACCGGGTCCTCCGCGGTCAGCAGTTTGTCCGCCGGATTGTTGACCTCCTTGAGCGCGGAATACAGCGTGGTGGTTTTTCCGGACCCGGTCGGACCGGTGACCAGCAGAATACCGTTCGGCTGGTGGATCATGGTCCGCAACTGTTCCAGAACGTCGTCCCCCATGCCGAGTGCATTCAAATTCAAATTGACCACTGAGCGGTCGAGTACGCGCAGCACCACGGATTCGCCGTAACTGGTCGGCAGACAGGAAACGCGCAGGTCCACCGGCCGGCCGCTGATCTTGAGCTGGATACGACCGTCCTGCGGGCGGCGGCGTTCGGAAATGTTCAGGCCGGAAACGATCTTGACGCGGCTGATCACCGGAATCGCCAGGCTTTTGGGCGGCGGCGGCATTTCGTAGAGAGCGCCGTCAACGCGGTAGCGGATGCGGAAATCCTTTTCAAACGGTTCAAAGTGAATGTCGCTGGCCTTGTCCTTGATCGCCTGCTGCAGGATGACGTCGACGAATTTGACGATCGGGGCTTCGTTTGCCTTGTTTTCGATGTCTTTTTCGTTGGTCAGGATTTCGTTGCCGCTTTCCTGATTGAGGGTTTCGAGCAGGTCGTGAACGCTGTCGCCCCGTTCCGGGTAATAGCGTTCCATTTCGCTGTCGAGAATGTCGGCGTCGGCCACTACCGGCTGAATGTTCATCCCGAGGATGAACTGCAACGATTCCACCGTCTGGAAATCCAGGGGATTGCGCATGGCCAGATGCAGCATGTCGTCTTCAAACGCCACCGGAATCACTCCGTAAGTCCGCGCGGTGTTGACGTCCACCCGGGCAATGACGTCCTGCGGCAGGTCCTCTCCGCTCTTGTGGGGATCCCAGACGTAGGAACCGAGATTTTCGGCGATCAGCGAGAGCATCTCCTCCTTGGTGAACAGGCCGTAGTTTTCGATGATCTCCATGACCGGCTTGCCGGTCCGGTCGTGTTCTTCCTCCACGTCCTTGAGTTGTTCCTTCAGGCCGGGACGTTGGGCGGAACGCTCACTGATCAGCAGGTCGATCAGAGCCAAACTTTCAGTATCCAGCATATTATCAATTCTCTCCGCTTAGTTCTCGTCCAGCATGGTGACGATGATGACCTCTTCCAGGGTGGAAATTCCGGCTTCCGCCTTGCGGATGGCGTCGTCCCGGAGCGAGCGCATGCCGTCGCGCCGTGCCGCTTCGCGGATTACCCCGCTCGGTTCGTTGCGGAAAATCAGTTTGGCGATTTCCTCGGTCACCATGAAGATTTCATAAATCCCGATCCGGCCCTTGTAGCCGGTTTTGCCGCAGCGGTTGCATCCGGTCCCCTTGTAGAACTGATGATTTTCCAGGTATTCCGGGGTAAGACCGAGGATTTTCACCTCTTCGCGACTCGGCGTATACGGCTGTTTGCAGTTCGGACAGATCCGGCGCAGCAGCCGCTGTGCCATGACCGCCCGGACCCCGGACGCCACCAGGAAGGGTTTGACCCCCATGTCGACCAGTCGGGTGATGGCGCCCGGCGCGTCGTTGGTGTGCAGCGTGCTGAAGACCAGGTGCCCGGTCAGGGCGGCGTTGATGGCGATGTCCGCGGTTTCAAAGTCGCGGATTTCCCCGACCATGATGATGTTCGGCGCCTGACGCAGCATGGAGCGCAGTGCCGCGGCGAAGGTCATGTCGATCTGTTTGTCCACCTGTACCTGATTGATACCGGAGAGCTGGTATTCCACCGGGTCTTCCACCGTGATGATCTTGCGGCTGACGGTGTTGATGGTGTTCAAAAACGCATACAGCGAAGTTGTTTTCCCGGAACCGGTCGGGCCGGTGACGAGGAAGATGCCGTCCGGCAGACTGATGATTTTGTTGACCATTTCGAGGTCATCGGCGTAAAATCCGAGCTTGGGGATGTCCAGCTGAATGCTGGATTTGTCGAGGATACGCATGACAATGCTTTCGCCGTGCGTGGTCGGGATGGAGGAGACGCGCAGGTCGACGTCCTTGTCGTCGATCTTGATCTGGATACGGCCGTCCTGCGGAATGCGTTTTTCGGTAATGTCCAGCCGGGCCATGATTTTGACACGGCTGGTGAAGTTCGCCTGAAGATATTTGGGCGGTGCTTCGACTTCCCGCAACGCGCCGTCGACACGGTCCCGGATACGATAGCGCTTTTCCATCGGCTCGAGGTGGATGTCCGACGCCCGGGTCTTGTAGGCTTCGATGATCAGCATGGTGACCAGCCGGATGATCGGAGCGTTGTCGGCGTCGTCCTCCTCCGCGTCGCCGATCATGCTGGTGGAGTTGCCGACCTCTATTTCAGCACCCTCGTCCTCCAGGTTTTCGAGGAATCCTTCCACACTTTCTGCAGCGGTACGGTAGTATTTGTCGATGACGTTCTGAATCTGTTCCTGCGGCGCCACCACGGCTTCCACGTCCTGACCGAGGTAATAGCGCAGAGAGTCGAGCGTTTCCATATCGGTGGGATCGCTCATGGCGACGGTCAGGATGCCGTCGTGTTTCATGACCGGCACGACGTTGTAATGCAGGACAATATCGGTGCTGAGCGACTGGATGACCTCTTCCGGAATTTCATAACGGGTCAGGTCCAGCATTTCCATGCCGTACTGCTGTGCCAGCATGGCGGTCAACTCGTCGCTTTTGACATACCCCAGCTGCTTGAGGACCTCGACCACGTCCACGACGCCGCCGCTGGCTTCCGACTCCTTGCGGGCGGCTGAAATCTGTTCCGGTGTGACCATGCCGTATTCGGTCAGCAGCTCCAGAATGTATTCAGTATCTCTAGCCAAAATTCCACCTTCCCCAGATAACTGATCTTTATTTATGAAAATAGTTCCGTTAACAACAGTAAACCTTCTTTTTATTTTTTTCAAGCCGGAATCCGTGTCATCCATGATTTTTTGCAAAAACCGTTTCCCCTGCTCTGGTTCTAGGAAGCGGGAAGGCGGTGGCGGCGTCGGAATTCTCCGGGAGGAATGCCCTCCCGGGCACGGAACGCGGCGGCGAATGCGTATCCGGATCCGTAACCGCAGCGGCGGGCGATTTCCGCCAGCGGCAGACTGGTGCGGCGCAGCAGCAGCTGGGCGTTGGCGTGGCGCATGGAACGCAGATAACTGCCGATGGGCAGCCCCATGAACGTTTGATAAAGTCGCCGCAGGTGAGTGGGGGAGTAGCCGAACTTTTCGGCGAGAAGATGGATGTCCAGTGGTTGATCCAGATGCCGGTAGAGGTACCGGTTGACGCGGTCGGCGAGGGTGGGGTCGGCGGTGGCGCGGCGGGGGGCGGCGTCGTTTCGGCGGACGTCCGCCAGCACGGCGTTGAGAATCTGCAGAATGTTCAGCGCCGCCCGCATGCCGGTGAAGGCGTCGGCGCCGTATTCGCGGATGTCGCACTGGATCAGGTCCTGCAGATAGGGGGATGCGTTTTCCGGGAAGGGGAGCGGCTGATTGGCCATCGGTTCCCAGCATGGATTTTCCGGGGCTTCGAACGTCACGTAGAGCCAGTTGATCCGGGGCTGTTCGAAGAGCATCAGGTGCATCTGGTGCGGCAGGAGCAGCAGCAGATGCCCGGGACGGAGATCAAAGCGTTCTCCGTTGATGATGACCGAACCGTTTCCTTCCAGCACGAGCAGCAGAACGTGGCGGTGGTGGGCGATGGGGGCCTGGAGCGCGTGGCTGCCGTCGCGGCGGCAGAAGATGAGAATGTTGTCGGGCAGTTCCGCCGTATAACGGGATTGCCCGACGAAATACTGGCGGGGGCTCGGGTAGCGTTCCGGCAGGTCCCGGTAATGGTCGGCAGCGGTCGGCATGGTGTGTCCTCCGGCAATGTGAATGGGGTTTCCGGCGTTGCTGCCCGGTGGGCCGCGGCATTCCGCCGACGGAGGAAGTATAGCATGGCAGGGGCGGTCTGTCAATGGACATAAATATTAAAAAAATGAATAAACGGAACATTGTTTTAATTTCGATAATTTTCTATAATAATAAGCGGCGGGACGAAGGGAACTCCTGCCGGAACCGGGGAGACGATCATGAAAAAATGGATGTGGGTGCTGCTGCTCGGCATGGTGACGCCGGTATGGGCGGGGCTGGAGGTGGCGGGGATTTTCGCTCCGCACATGGTACTGCAGCGCGACCGGCCGCTGCCGGTGTGGGGGCGGGCCGCGCCGGGACAGAAGGTCACGGTGACATTGGGGGGAGTCACGGCGTCGGCGGAGGCTGATGCGGACGGTGCGTGGCGTCTGGCGTTTCCGCCCCGCAAAGCGGGAGGACCGGTGGAAATGACGGTTTCCGCCGGGGAAGAGATGAAACGGATCGGGAATATTCTTTTCGGCGATGTCTTTCTCTGTTCCGGGCAGTCCAATATGGAATGGCACCTGATGAATACCGACGGCGGCGCGGCGGCGATTGCGGCGTCGGCGGATCCGCAGCTGCGGCTGTTTTTCTCCGATCGGCGCATGTCGGAGAGTCCGGAGCCGGAGGTGCGGGGCAAGTGGTATGTCGCTTCGCCGAAAACCACGCCGAAATTTTCCGGCGTAGCCTATTATTTCGGGCGTGCCATGCGGCGCGAACTCGGAGTGCCGGTCGGTCTGATCAACGCCTCGCGCGGCGCCTCCCGGGTGGAGAGCTGGATTTCGCGGGATATTCTGGCGGAGACGGCTCCGGAATGGCTGGAGGAATACCGGCGCTCGCAGGAGAACTATGAGGAAAAGTATCGGCGTTACCGGCAGGAGCTGGAGGCGTTTCAGCGACGTTATCCGGACGCCGCGGCGTTGACGGCGGCGCAGGCGGAGGCGCGCCGGGAAAAACGGCCGATTCCGGTGCGGCCGTTCGTGCCGTTGGGGCCGGAGCATCCGCATTGTCCGGGGGGATTGTACCATGCGCTGATTCATCCGCTGGCGCCGTTTCCGTTGCGCGGGGTGATCTTCTATCAGGGTGAGGCGGACGTGGCGCGGGCGGCGCTGTATCCGGCGCGGTTCGGTGCAATGCTGCGCTGCTGGCGGGAGCGGCTGGCGGATCCGGAGTTGCCGCTGGTGATGGTACAGCTGCCGAATTACGGCAAGACGTTTCCGGAATGCCGGGAAAACCAGTGGGCGGACCTGCGCGCGGCGCAGGCGGCGGCCGCCGCCGCGGAGAAGAACGTGGAATATGTAGTGACGCTGGACGTCGGCGATCCGCAGAATCTGCATCCGCGCAACAAGGCGCCGGTCGGGGAACGGCTGGCGGCGACGTTTCTCCACTGCTTTTACGGGGAAACGGAGCGTCCCTGTTACGGGCCGCGGTTTCGGAGTGCGGAATTTTCCGGCGGTACGGCGAGGATCACCTTCGACCATGCGGAAGGGTTGAAGACCACCGACGGTGAACCGGTGCGGGCGTTTCAGCTGGCCGGACCTGACGGCCGGTTTCACTGGGCCGAGGCGGTGGTGGACAACGGGACGGTGGTGGTGCGCTGCGCGAAGGTGCCGGAGCCGGTGGCGGTGCGTTACGCCTGGGAATATTCGCCCCGGGTCAATCTGGTCAATGATGACGGACTGCCCGCCGCGCCGTTTCAATACCGGACGGCACGGTGACGGTCGCGCGGGGAAAACGAGAAGGAAGATGGATTTCGTCGGAGATGATGCCAACACTTGAGGAGAGAATCGTATGAAAAAGCCTTTCACGCTGATCGAACTGCTGGTCGTCATTGCGATCATCGCCATTCTGGCCTCCATCCTGCTGCCGGCGCTGAACCAGGCGCGGGCCCGGGGACACGCCGCCTATTGTTCCGGGAGTTTGCGGCAGATCATGTCGGGCACGTTGATGTACATGGCCGACAACAACGACTGGATTCACGCGGCCTACGGCGGCGATGCCGGGGACAAGCAGTCCTGGTTCTGGACCATGGCCAGAGGGCGCTACATCACCGGTACGCCGGATCCTTCGGCCAAGATCAAAATCCGGGAAGGCGGCGGGGCGAAGATCGGTCAGATGAAAGGCATCATGTATTGTCCGACGTTGCGGGGCAAGGTGGTGCCGGAGTATTATAATTACGGAATGCGCGCCTGTTACCGCGGCAACGGCATTTACGGTTACGGCTACATCCGGCCGGTGGGCAACCGGGTGCGGATGCTGCGTCAGAGCGGCACCGGCGTGAACAACGCCGAGACCGTCGTCTCGCCTTCCGCGTACATCGTGTACGGCGACACCTACAATACGGCGTCGAGCGGCAGTTTCAAGGACACCGGCTGTTACTGGCTGTACGATGACGACACCAGCTCCAGTTATCAGGGGACGGCGTTGCTGAGTCTGCATCACAACGCCCGGGCGAATGTCGCCTACCTCGACGGTCATGCCGCCGCAATCGGCAAAACCGAGGCGAACGAACAGGGGTTCGACGGTCCCTGCAGCCGGGTGACGATGCAGTGAAGCAACAGAAACATCATGGAAAGAAAAGAGAACGGAATCGTGAAGAAGATTGGAGTCATCGGGTGCGGCACCCGGATCAACAGCCTGCTGAAATACATGGAATGGGATCCCGGACAGCTCCGGATCGACGCGGTCTGCGACCTGGACCGGACCCGGGCGGAGGCGCTGGCGGCGAAACTGCCGGGGGCGGTCCGGATTCACGCCGATGCCGACGCCCTGTTGCGGGACCCCGCGCTGGACTGGGTGATGGTCATGACGCCGAATGCGACCCATGCCGGACTGGTCATCCGGGCGTTCGAGGCGGGAAAACATGTGTTTTCGGAGAAGCCGATGGCGGTCTCCTTCGCCGAATGCCTGGCGATCTGGGAGGCGTGGAAGAAGAGCGGGCGGCAATATCTGATCGGATTCACCCTGCGGTATTCGCCGCATTACCGGAAGATCCGCGAGGTGGTCGCCTCCGGGTTGATCGGCACGCCGGTCAGTTTCGAATTCAACGAAAACGTCCTGCCGGAACACGGCGGGCACATCTGCTGCTGCTGGCGGCGGAACCGGGCGACGACCGGTTTTCACCTGCTGGAGAAATGCTGTCATGACCTTGATATCGCCAATTACATTCTGAACAGCGTGCCGGTACGCGGAGCGTCGTTCGGATCGCTTTCGGTTTTCCGCCCGGAGAACGCCGGATTGATGGAAAAATACCGGGACGCGGACGGGACGCCGGTCTTCTGTCGCTGGCCGACGGCGAAGGGGCGCGATCCCTTCCGCTCCGACAAGGACATCGTGGACCATCAGGTCTGCATTCTGGAATACGCCTCCGGCGTGAGCGGGACGTTTCACACCAACATCAACTGCCCGATCAACGAGCGGCGCATGTACATTGCCGGGACCGAGGGAACGTTGCGCGCCGACGCGATTTCCGGCGTGATCGAGGCGCGTACGCTGGACGGGCGGCGGCATGATTTCGCCACCGGCGAAAAAGGCAGCCACGCCGGCGGCGACCGGACGCTGCTGAAAACGCTGGCCGCGGCGGTCTGCTGCGGGATGGAGAGCGAGGAGGCGATTCTCAGCGGGGTCACGTCCGCCGTCGCCTGTTTTGCGCTGGATGAAGCGATGCGGCAGGGGACGGTGGTGGATCTGCGCCCCTGGTGGGAACAGCTGGAAAAAGTGAAAGGAAAACATGGCGGATGTCTACCGAAATGTGGTTGATTTCGGGGGTTCTGGCGTTGCTGACGGCCGCCGGGAATGACGTTGGCGCCGCCGAAACGGAGGCTTGGCGTCCGGAGCGGGAAGGAAAGCCGTTTTTTCAGTTCAGCCGCGGGGAACGGTTTCAGCCGTCCGCGGGGGGATATGTGCGGACACTGGAGTTCTCCGCTCCGGCGAAAACGCCGTCCGCGGCGCCGGTCCGGCTGCGGGCGTGCCGTTCCGTGCCGCTGCGCGCGGGGGAACCGGCGGAGCTGGTGATCGGGTACCGGGACGGGTACGTCGCCGCTTCCAACCGCGGTTACTACCGGGCGTTCGTCCGGGCCGGGGACCGGAGTCTGTGGGAAGCGGACGCGGCGGATGCGAACGACCGGGAGTACCGGGTGCCGGTGCCGCCCGAAACGCTGGCGGCGGGCGTGCTTCCGCTGGCGGTCGGGCTGGAGGGGGTTCGGCCGGTGACGAATTTCCGGTTGAAGGCGGTGTTTGAAAAGCTGGAGCTCCGGCAGGGGGGAGATACCCGGTCGCTGCTGGAAAGTGTCGCGCCGGCCGCTGATTTCAGGGAAATTCCCGACACCGCCCCGGTGGCGTTGCTGCCGCCGCGCCATCCGGAGTGGATGTGGAATCTGGTGGCGGTGCAGGGTTGGTTTCAGCCGGACTTCAATCTGCTCAAGCGCCGCGACGTGTATCTGCCGCTGGTGCGGGATGAACTGAAGATGAACGTGATCATCATGCGCCCGCCGGCGGTGTTCAACGCCAAGCATCATCACCGCAAGGCGCCGCCGGGACACGCGCATACGCCGCCGGAGGATTTTTTCATCACCGCCGAAGAGTTTTTCGGTGCGATGGCGGATTACCGGAAGGCCGGTTTCAAGATCGTTCTGTACACCAGCATCACCAATCTCGGCCACACGAAGGAGTGGAACACCGGAAAAATTCAGGACGAACACCCCGACTGGCTCCAGCGCGGTCCGAACGGCGAGGCGGTTTACGCCTTCGGCAACCGGAATCTGTGCCCGAATACGGGCGCGCTCGACGCCGCGATCGCGTATTCCAGGAAACTGGTGGAACGATACAAGGCCGATGCGTTGATGTTCGACAACAATTTCTTTCAGATTCCCCGGAGCGCCGGCGGCGGCGAGGTGGCCGCCTGCTATTGCGCCTCCTGCCGGGACCAATTCCGGGCGTACATGCGGCGGCATTACGCCGCCGAACTGGAACCGGTCTTCGGCGTGACCGCCGAAACCGTGGATATTCCGACCGAACCGGGGGCGTTGTGGAACGTCTGGCTGGACTGGCGCAACCGGGTCTGGGAGGAGGCGATGAACAAGGTGCGCGCCGCCGTCGACGTCCCGGTATGGGCCAATACCGAATACATGTGGGCGGACTGGCAGCTCGGGGTGGACCGGGTGTACCGGAGCGAGGACGCGGTCTTTTCCGAATCGAACGCGCTGGGGGATCTGGCCGAGAAATACTGTCTCGGCAATGCTTATGCGCCGGACCGGCCGCATTTCAGCTATCTGGTGCCGTACACGGTAAGCGGCGAACGCTTCTGGCGGCTGCGTCCCCCGGCGGAGGTGGCGGAACTGATGGGGACCACGCTGGCGTTTCAGGTCAATCCGTGGCTGATGTTTCACGGCTGGGACCCGGAACTGGGATATCCCGAACCGGTAGGGGACGCCAACCGGGAGAGCCAGGAGGTGTTGCGGCGGTACTTCCGGTTCCGGCACGCTTATCGAGACTGGTTCCGTACCATGGCTCCGGTGGCGGAAATCGGCGTGGTGACTTCCAGCCGGAACCGCATGTACCGCTCCGGGCGGAATTTCAGTCCGGGCCTTGCCGCCATGCTCCGCAACGGATTTGCCGCGGAGGCCGTTCACGATCTGACGCTGGCGGAAGCCGACCTGAGCCGTTACCGGTTCCTGCTGGCCGACGAATACGAGTGCATGTCGGAAGCCGAGGCGGAAAAACTGATTGAATTTGTGAAAAACGGTGGTATCATATGGGCGACCGCCGATGTCGGTCGCCGGGATCCGTTCGGCCGGATCCGCCCGGATTCGGCGCTGCTGTCGCGCTGGGAGCAGGTTCGGAAAAACGCCGCCGGAAACATCGAGCTTTTCGACAATGCGAATGTCCTGGCGGAAAAAATCGGCGACCGGATGCAGTGGAAGTCGAAAGCCTATCTGACGGTGATTCGGCCGTATCGGCTGCCCGACGGACGGGTTCTGCTGCACGGCGTGGCCCGGCGCGGGCGGCATCAGAAGCGGGACTTTCACCTGCCGGAAGCATTGCGGGGGACCGCTTCGGTAAAGCTGCATTCGCCGCACTTCGAGAGGCCGCGCCGGTTGACGGTGCGGGACGGAGTGGTTTCCATTCCGGAGGATGCGTGGTATTTTATTCTGGAAGCGGAAGCTCCGGCGTCGGAACGCCGTCAGCCTGTTGCGCGGAATGAGATGTGAAATATGGAAAGGGTACGGTTTTTTCCATGGTGACAGCGATCATTGTCGGTGCGGGGCATCGTGCCCTGCAGTATGCCCGTTACGCCCGGACGGCTCCGGACCGGATGCGGATTGTCGGCGTCGCCGATCCCGATCCCGAACGGAGACGGGCGGTGGCGGCGGAATACGACCTGACGGCGGACCAATGTTTCGAATCCGCCGCGGATCTGGCGGCGCACGGCAGACTGGCCGACGCGGTGATCAACGGCACCATGGACCGGGATCACGTGCCGACGACCGTTCCGCTGCTGGAGCAGGGATACGACGTATTGCTGGAAAAACCGTTCGCCACCACTCCGCGCGAGCTGGAGGAACTGGCGGCCGCGGTACAGCGCACCGGGCGGCGGGTGATGATCTGCCATGTGCTGCGCTATGCCCCGTTTTACGCTGAAATCAAACAGCGGGTACTGGCCGGAGAAATCGGCGACCTGATCGACATTCAGACGGCGGAGCACGTCAGCTATCACCATT
>CASFXO010000141.1 GCA_949298665.1 uncultured Lentisphaeria bacterium | reverse complement strand
TTTCTGGTGCAGGAGATGTTCCGGGAAATCACCACGCTCGGCAACAAAGCCGGCAGCTCCGACATCTCCCCCCTGGTGGTCGCCTTCAAGTCCGAACTGGAAAAAATCCGGGAACAAGTACAAAACGTGGAGTGAAAAGAGTTCCTCATGGCCCAGCAATGCAATGTCATTCCCCCGGTATTCTCCCCGGAGGAAATCCGGAACCTGGCCCGCGAAATCGGCGCCGGCTATTCGGACCGGATCGGCGTCAACCTGCATGAAGACCACAACCTCCCCCGCCGGGGAGAGGTGCTCGACATCATCGCCCGGCTGCTGGAAGTGATTTTTCCCGGATTCAATGACCAACCGCGCCACCGCGACGAGCTCAACGCCGAAACCGCCGAACTGCTGGAGGAATTGCGGCCGGCGCTTTTCGATCAGATTTCCCGCGCGGTCCGCTTCGACTGCCGCGAAAACGACTGCGGCAACTGCGATGCCGTGGAGCGCAGCGTCGCCGCCGTCCGGGCCCTCCTGCTGGCGCTGCCGGGTATCCGGGAGACCATGAAGCTGGATGTCGCGGCCGCCTACGCCGGGGATCCCGCCGCGACCTCGACGGCGGAAATCGTGCTTTCCTATCCCTGCGTCAAGGCCATCACCATTCAGCGTCTGGCGCATGTGCTCTATCTACAGAAAATTCCCCTGATCCCCCGACTGATGACCGAATACGCCCATACCCTGACCGGCATCGATATTCACCCGGGGGCAAAGCTGGGGCGGGGGGTCTTCATCGACCACGGCACCGGGGTGGTGATCGGCGAAACTGCGGAAATCGGCGACAACGTCCGGATTTATCAAGGCGTAACGCTGGGGGCGCTTTCGTTCCCGAAGGACGCCTGCGGCGTCTTGATCAAGGGCTGCAAGCGCCATCCCACCGTGCGCAGTAACGTCACGATTTACGCCGGCGCCACCGTGCTCGGCGACATCGAAATCGGCGAAAACTCCGTCATCGGCGGCAACGTCTGGCTGACGGAAAGCCTGCCCCCCGGCACAAAAATCACCGCCCGACCGCCGGAACACCAGGTGCGCTTCTCCCGTCGCGCCGCCGGAAAGTGATCCGGCCATGACGGAAATCATCATTCAACAATATGAAGAGGTTTTGAAGCGGATCCGCGATGCGGCCGAAGCGGCGGGGCGCGATCCCGCCGCCGTCCGGCTCCTGGCGGTCAGCAAAACCTTTCCCGCTGCGGACATCGCCACGCTGTACCGCCACGGCTGCCGCGCCTTCGGAGAAAACCGCGTTCCGGAACTGGAGGCCAAAGCCGCCGCATTGCCGCCTGATATCGAATGGCACCTCATCGGTCAGCTGCAGTCCAACAAGGTTCGCCGCGCGGTCAAAATCGCCGCCGTCATTCATTCGGTGGACTCTGCGGAACTGCTCGAACGCATCGACCGCATCGCCGGAGAGGAGCGGAAACATCCGGCGATTCTGCTGGAAGTCAATATTTCCGGTGAAACCGCCAAAAGCGGCTGCACGCCGGAAGCACTGCCCCGACTCGCCGCCCTTGCTGCGACAGCGCGGAACGTGGCATTCCGGGGGCTGATGACCATGGCCCCCTTCGAGGCGCCGGAACCGGAACTGGACCGGATTTTCGAACGGCTGCGCACCTTGCGGGACGAATTGGAGCGGCAACTGCATCGACCGCTGCCGGAGTTGTCCATGGGCATGAGCGGCGACTACCGCGTCGCCATCCGCCACGGCGCGACCATCGTCCGGATCGGCACCGCCATCTTCGGGCGGCGCAGCACGCCGACTCCTGCCGTCTGAAACCGCGACCGCCGCCCGCCGTTTTGTCCGCTTTCCGGTTCCCATCTGCGTAGAAAAAGGGGGAGAGCCCCGCGATGCGGCGCCCTCCCCCCGGTCGGGTCGACAATGACCGGACGTTTATTTCCCGTAGTAGGCCTTCAGGTAAAGCTCCTTGATTTCCGAGATCAGCGGATACCGCGGATTGGCCCCGGTGCACTGATCGTCGAACGCCTTTTCCGAAAGTTCGTCGAGCCGTTCCAGGAAATCCTTTTCCGGCACGCCCAGCGCCTTGATCGACTTCGGAATTTCCAGCCGGTCCTTGAGTTCTTCAATTTTGGCGATGAGCCGTTCCACCTTTTCATCCTCGGTCCTGCCGCCGAGCCGGAGGAAATCGGCGATGTCGGCGTACCGGGTCTTGGCTTCCGGACACTTGTACTGCGAGAACGTACCCTGCTTGGTCGGCTTGTTGGTCGCGTTGAAGCGGATCACGTCGCAGAGCAGCAGCGCGTTGGCCAGCCCGTGCGGAATGTGGAATTCCGCGCCGAGTTTGTGCGCCATCGAGTGGCAGATCCCGAGGAAGGCGTTGGCGAAAGCCATCCCGGCGATGGTGGCGGCATGATGCATCTTTTCCCGGGCGCGTTCGTCAGTCTGACCGTTTTCAAAGGAGGCCGGCAGATACTTGAAGGTCAGCCGGATGGCCTCCATGGCCAGAGCGTTGGTGTATTCGCTGGCGAGAATCGACACCCGCGCCTCCAGCGCGTGCACCAGCACGTCCAGCCCGCTGTACGCAGTCAACTTCCGGGGCATACCCATGACCAGCTGGGTATCGATGATGGCGATGTCCGGCGTCAGCTCATAGTCGGCCAGCGGATATTTGTTGCCGGTCACCTCGTCGGTGATCACCGCGAACGGCGTCACTTCCGACCCGGTCCCGGAGGTGGTCGGAATCGCCACCAGCGTGGCCTTCACCCCCAGTTTCGGGAACTGATAGACGCGCTTGCGGATATCCATGAACCGCATGGCGATATCGCTGAAGTTCACTTCCGGATGCTCGTACAGCAGCCACATGATCTTCGCCGCGTCCATCGGCGAACCGCCCCCGATGGCGATGATCACGTCGGGCTTGAAGGTGCGCATGCGTTCCAGTCCCGAATACGCCGTCTCCAGCGTCGGATCGGGCGAGACGTCCGCGAAAATATCCACCTTGATCTTCAATTCCTCCAACGTGCTGATCGCCTCGGCCAGCACGCCGCTGTTGTAGAGGAAGCGGTCGGTGACGATGAACGCCCGCTGCCGCCCCGCCAGATCGCGCAGCCCTTCGGGCAGACAGCCGTATTTGAAATAGATCTTCGAGGGAACCCGGAACCAGAGCATGTTTTCTCTCCGCTGAGCGATGGTTTTGATGTTGAGCAGATGTTTCGGCGCCACGTTCTGGCTGACCGAGTTGCCGCCCCAGCTGCCGCATCCGAGCGTCAGCGACGGGTCCAGCTTGAAATTGAACACATCCCCGATCGCCCCCTGGCTGGCCGGCATGTTGATCAGCGTCCGGCCGGTCTTCATGCGGCGGCCGAATTCGTCGATGCGGTCCCGGTTGCGCGGATTCGTGTACAGCACGCTGGTGTGGCCCATCCCGCCGAATTCCAGAAGCTGCTGCGCCCGATCGAGAGCGGCGTTGAAATCCTTCGCCTTGTACAGGGCCAGCACCGGCGAAAGTTTTTCGCAGGAGAACGGATAATCCCGCCCCACGCCGTCGGTCTCCCCGATCAGCACCTTGGTCTCCGGATCGACTTTGATGCCGGCCATTTCCGCAATTTTCGCAGCACTCTGGCCGACGATCTTCGCATTGAGCTTGCCGTCCACCACGATGGTCCTGGCGACTTTGGCGCCTTCGGTCTTATTCAGAATGTAGGCGCCGCGACGGATGAATTCCGCCTTGACCGCGTCATAAATCGATTCGATGGCGATCACCGACTGTTCGGAAGCGCAGATCATGCCGTTGTCGAAGGTCTTGCTCTGCAGCACCGAACTGACCGCCATCAGAATGTCGCAGCTTTCGTCCATGACTGCGGGGGTGTTGCCCGCCCCGACGCCGAGTGCCGGAATCCCCGAGGAATACGCCGCCTTCACCATGCCGGGACCGCCGGTGGCCAGAATCAAGCTGATGTCCGGGTGGCTCATCAGGTGGCCGGAGAGCGCCACCGAAG
>CASFXO010000140.1 GCA_949298665.1 uncultured Lentisphaeria bacterium | reverse complement strand
GTTTTCGGATTGAATTCCGGCAGTCTGGGGGGGGAGGAACTGATTTTCGTCGGTAGCGCGTCGACTCTGGAAGTGCTGGATCTGGACGGACACAAGCAATCATCGCAGGTGGTATACTATGGCCCGGTCTGGCAGATCGCCTGTTTCCGCAACGGCGCCGGAATTCCGGTGGTGGGGGTGGCTCAACTGTATCCGGGATATGAATATTTGACGGTCTTTGATCGCGATTACCGGCGGAAGTTGGGATACAATGTGCCGCCGCCGGGGGCGGAGCATTTCAATCTCTGGGCGTGTCTGAACCGGACCGGCATCATCGTGGCGGATCTTGACGGGGATGGCAGAGAGGAGATCATCAGCGGCATCAACGGCTTCTGGAACCGGATCATCATCTGGAACAGCGACGGCGTGCCGCAGCGGGAAGTGAGCTTCGGTCCCGGCTATGCGATCCGGGTGCCGTCTTACGGGAAGTGGCGGCTGGAACGGCGGAAGCTGGCGGACGTGAAACTGATGCGGACGGCCGCGGGTTTCCGGTTCGCGGCTGGGCTGGAAGACGGGGTGATGCTGCTGGATCGGGATTTGAAGAAACTCTGGCGACGGATTCCGCCGGCGGCGGTATGGTGTCTGGCAGTGTCCGGGGAACGGATTGCCGCCGGTTGCGCGGATGGATCGGTGGTGCTTTATGACCTGGAGGGAAAAGCGGTCGGTCGGGGAAAACTTCCGGCAGGAGTGGTGCAGCTGGAATTCATCGCGCCGGAATGGCTGATGGCAGCCGATCAGGACGGTCGGATGGAAATCTGGTCGTTGAAAGGAGAGAAGAGGTTATGACCGCGGAGGAACGGGTTCGTGCGGCGATGAATTTTGAGCGGCCGGACCGGGTGCCTTACTGGGATTCTCCCTGGGATCGCTTTGTTCCGGCGTGGCAGCGATTTATGAATGTGGCCCCCGAGGTGTTGCCGCAGGATTATTATCATTCGGACATCTTGATGCCGGTTCCGGCGGAGGAACCGTTCTGGGTGACCGAACGGCGGAAACTGGCGGTTACGGACGAATACGAGATCGTCAACGACGGCTGGGGGCGTGAGGTGCGTATCGGACGGAACAACGGGGTTTATTTTTCCGAAACGTTGCGTCGGGATGCCCGGACCATGGCGGATTTGCTGAATCGGGAATTTGAGTCGCCGCTGCTGCCCTGCCGCTATGAACATCTGGCGGATTTTGTAGCCGGAGAACGGAAGGCGCAGCGGCCGGTCTTCGCCAAGATCGGTGGCCTTTACTGCCGCAGTCAATTTGCGCGCGGGGAAGCCGAGTTGCTGATGGATATGCTGCTGGAGCCGGAGGCGACCGCACTGTTTTTTCAGCGGGTGGCGCAACAGCAGTTGCGGATAGGGCTGGAAGTGCTGCGTCGGACGGAGGCATGGGAAAACGGCTTGTTCATATATGATGATATGGCCGGAACCCGGGCGCCGATGTTCGGGCCGGAGCTTTTCGCGCGGTTTCTGCTGGAGCCCTACCGGTGGCTGATCGGGGAATTAAAAGCCGCGGGATGCCGCCGGGTGTGCTTTCACAGCGACGGCAACATCCTGCCGTTGCTGGATCTTCTGCTGGAGGCGGGATTCGAAGGGTTCAATCCGCTGGAACCACGTTGCGGGCTGGATCTGGTGCGTCTGCGGGAAAGGTACGGGCGGCGCTTCATCATGTTCGGCGGCGTCTGCAATACGGTGATTCTGCCGCGCGGAGACCGGAGAGAGATTGAGCACCATGTCCGTCCGCTTCTGGAACTGGCGCGGGACGGGGGGATTGTGCTCGGCTGTGCCGCGATCGGCGAAGATGTCGCACCGGAGGTGTACGACTGGTATCGGAAGATGATCGAGAAATATCGTTGATGTTTTTTACGGAGAAATCACTTTATGGCGAAATTTGTGCGGGTGGCGGCGATCAGCTACTCTACTTTCGGGGATTATTCCCGTCCGGCCGCGCTGCGGCGGACCATCCTGCGCGAAACGCGCGAGCGGTTCGACCGGTTGCGCGGCTTCGGGGTGCAACTGGCGGTGACGGCGGAAAACGTCGGGTATTACACCTGCGATGAGCAGCAGCCGGAATCGCTGGAGACGCCGGGCGAACTGATGACGATTTATGCGGAATTCGCCCGGAGCGAACGCTGCCATGTCGCGGGTTCCGTGGTGCTGCACGAACGGGAGGGGAAATTCAACGCTCTGGTGCTGTTCGACGATCGCGGCGCCGTGGCGGGGTGTTATCGGAAGAACTTTCTCACGTTCGGGCCCGGAGCGGAGCTGGAACTCGGATTTCGTCCCGGTGCCGACATCGTCTGCGTGGACACCGCGGTGGGGCGGATCGGGATGGCGATCTGTTTCGATCTGAATTTTCCGGAACTGCGGGAGCGGTACAAGGCGGCGCGACCGGACATCCTCTGTTTCAGCAGCATGTATCACGGCGGGCTGATGCAGTCGATGTGGGCGTATGACCTGCGCAGTTTTCTGATTGCGGCGCTGCCGCTGGTCAATGCGCCGTTCGGCATCATGGATCCCTTCGGGCGGGAAGTACGTTTTGCCAGCAGCTATGTGCCGGATCCCGTCGCCGACATCAATCTGGACCGGGTGATGATGCATCTGACCTGGAATCAGGAGAAGTTCGCAGATATCGTCCGCAAGTACGGCGACGCGGTGACGCTGGCGATTCCGCCGTCGATCGGACCGGCGCTTTTGTACAGCAACAGTCCCGACCGTTCCGCCGCGGACATCGCCCGGGAGTTCGAACTGGTGCTGCTGGACGATTTTCTGGAGCAGGCGCGGAAGGTGAACGCGGCCGCCCGCCCTCCTCGGAGCGACGGCGGGCGTTGAGGAATTTCCGGTGCGGGGAGGGGCGACGTACCGTGAGAATTTTTTGGAACAGGAGTGAGATGAATGAGGAAGGTTGCAGTTGGATTTATCGGTGCGGGCGCGTTTGTGCGCGGGCAGCATCTGCCCAACGCCCTGCGTATTCCGGAAATCGAGGTGGCGGCGATTGCCGATTTGAATACGCGGGTGCTGGAAGAACTGTCGGCGGAGATACCGTTGCGTTATACCACGACGGATTACCATCGGGTTCTGGCCGATTCGGGAATTGACATGGTGATCATCGGCACGCGCCACGAAGCGCACGCGGAATTGATCATCGAGAGTCTGGATGCCGGGAAATGGGTGCTGTGCGAAAAGCCCATGGCACAGAATGAGGAAGAAGCCGCCGCGATCATCGCCGCGGAAAAGCGCAATCCGGGGAGGCTGGCGGTCGGCTTCAATCGCCGCTTCGCTCCCGCCTACCGGCTGGCGCGGGAGCTGATGCGGCCGGTCCGGGCGCCATGGTTCATCAACTACCGGATCGTCAATCAGAATTCGCATGCGCTGGCCGATTCCAGTTATTCGCATGAATCCCGCATGTTGTACGAAGGGTGTCATATTCTGGATCTGGCGCAATATCTGCTTGACGCGGACCCGATTCGGGTGTATATGACGGGGGACCGGTATCTGAACAACTGCTGCATTCTGAGTTTCGCGGACGGGTCGCAGTTTCAGCTTTTGTGCGCCTCGGTCGGGGCGGTGGCGTACTGGAAGGAGAACATGGAGATTTTCGCCGCCGACAAAACCATCGGTATTCAGGATTTCGTCGATATGCGGATCCGTGGTTTCGAGGGGGAATCCGACCGGCTGTTCGCTCCGCATCTGGGGGAACAGGCGGCGGCGGTGGCGAAGTACGGCTTTGAATTTTACGAACAATACGTTGTGGCGCGGGCCAATGAGTACATTCCCGAGGAATACCGGGTGGACTGGGCGGCGATGGGGATCAGCAATCCGCCGATCCGGCGACCGTTGCCGCCGGCGTTCCGGCTGGAGGATTTTCACCGGGAAAATCAGCGGATGCGGTTTTTCTCCGCGGACAAGGGGTGGTTGCAGAGTCTGCGGCATTTCGCCCGTTGTTTTCTGAGCGGGGCGAAACCGGAGAACGCCGATGCCGCGGCCGGCGCCAGGGTAACGGAAATGACCTTTGCCCTGCTGCATTCCCTGGAGACCGGCGCGCCGGTGGATCTGCGGGAATGGTATCGGCGGAAAGGATGGGAGAGCAGATGACGGATTCACGTTTGAAATTCGCGGTAATCGGTTGCGGCGCGCTGGCGCGGATGCAGCATATTCCGAACCTGCTGGCGTCTTCGAACGCCTGTCTGCGGCTGTGCTGCGACCGGTCGCCGGAAGTGTTGCGGTTCTGCCGGGATCACTACGGTGCAGCGGTGTGCGACGACTGGCGCGCGGCGGTGGCGGACCCCGAGGTGGAAGCCGTCTGCCTGGCGACCACGGAGAAACTGCGTTACCCGGTGATCGCGCTGGCGGCCGAATACGGGAAACCGGTCTATGTGGAAAAACCGCTTGGTATTACCCTCGAGGAAATCCTGAAGATTCAGCACGTGGTGCACGCCTCGGGTATCCCGTTCTGCGTCGGGCATAACCGGCGCAGCAGTCCGGCGATGATCACGGCGCGGCGGATTTTCCGGGAACAGATGACGCATCCGCGGCATTGCTCCTGGCGCTGGGAACGGGAGCCGGACCGGCCGGAGCGGGCGGATGACGGCGTGGCATCGATGTGCGTGCGGATCAACGACGACTGGCACAGCTGGAAAAGCTGGGTCTTCGATCCGGAACAGGCGCCGTATGGGCCGATGCTGTTCGAAATGACGCATTTCACCGATTTATGCAACTGGTTTCTGGCGGCGGAACCGGAGTCGGTGGTCGCGGTGGAGACCGGAATGTTGAATCACGCGATCATCGTCCGGTACCGGACCGGTGAACTTGCCACGCTGCATCTGTGCGGCAACGGGACTTTCGGCTACCCCAAGGAATTGTACGAGATGATGGGGAACGGCGCCATCGTGGTGGTCGATCACATGTGCGAAGTCCGGACGGCCGGGATTCCGGATATCGAGCCGGTGTTGAAATTTCCGCTGCTGCACGATACGCAGCCGGAAATCGGCGCCGAAGGGGGGATTCGCGGCTGGCTGGCCAAACGGGCGGCGGCGTGCGCCGAAGCGGCGCGGCGGAACGATCCCCTGCTGCAGTTCACCGCCGAGCCGGACAAGGGCCACGCGCATGCGCTGGAACATTTCGTTGAGCAGATCCGCGGAATCCGGCGTGAAGAGGTGTGCGGCGTGGATGACGCGGTGCTGGCGACGCGGGTGGCCTTTGCCGCCATCCGTTCCGCCCGGGAAAACCGGCCGGTCCGAATGGTGGAGATTCAGGAGTAAGCGTCTGCTGCGGCGGCGAATTGTCGAATCACCCGGATTCGACAAGCCCTCCACGTTCCCGGGCCGGACTTCAGCTGGAAAAGACGAAAATGGAACAACCGCAGGTCGCCGTCATTCCGGCGCACCGGTTGTTTCCGGTCCGGTGGGGCTTACTGGATCAGACCTTCCCGGTCGCGCTTGTACTGGGAACTGGTGGGGATTCCCTGCTGAATCGTGGTTCTGGTCTCCTGGACTTTCCGGTCGAGTTGCGCGCTGGTTTTCCGCATCAGCCGGTCGACGTCGGACTTGTTTTGCGAATAGAACCATGCCGCGACGGCGGCGGCGATGAGGATGATCAGCAGCAGAATGATGGCTCGATACCGGGTTCTGGTGTTGGTCCGGCGTTTTTCGTCCAGCGTGCGGGTGATCCGATCGACGCTTTCCGAGGCGTTGGCGGCGCAGGTTTCCGAACAGTACGGGGAGCCGTTTCGGTTCACGATGCACTTTTCGCAGATCGGTTTGCTGCAGGTCGCACAGCGTGTTACCGCCGGAGTATCCGGATGATTCAGGCAGACGCTTTGTGAGAGATCCGTCATGTTGGCAACTCCTTTCCTGCGTTTTAAGTCGGTCGCCATTGCGGAAGCGGCGACCTTGCCCGGCCATGGCCGTATTTCCCGTTCTTTCGGGAATCCGGAGTACTATATCGCGATCATTCTCTCTTTGCAAATGACGGGGGAGAGCCAAAGCATACGCGACCAGCGGCGGAGTAATCGTGGAATATCGCTCCGAAAACTGGTGGCGGGTCCCGGACTCGAACCGGGGACCTGCGGATTATGATTCCGATTTCAGACCATCATCTCAAGCCAGTTAAATAACCTCCATATAACTGTTGTATGATTTCTGCGAAGACACCAGCCAATTTTTTTTACAAAATCAAACGATGTCAGTTATTTTTTTTGATTTTTTTTGACCATTTCCAGCCAAGAAGAAAAAACATCCTCTTTTTCATAAATATTTTTAGTTATTTTCCCTTTTGTATCTACTCCCCAGTATTGTTGTGAGGCAATGACCAGGTATGGAAACGTATAGGTCAAATCATTAGATTCGTCTGTGTATGTAGCCCAGACCCGCCATACCTGTTTTCCCTGCTGCGGGCCTGGCTCATTACTGCGTGCAGAAAGGTAAAGGGCTTTGGTATAAGTTGTTTTATAGTATGTATACGTATTCCCTTTATATCCTGATACGTACATCCTTTGGTCAGGGTCGCTGAGAATATATCCTAAAAAAATCAAAAGATCAGCTTCTTGGGAAGAGTTGACTTCAACATACTGTTTCATACTCAGAACTGTTTTTATATATTTTGAATATGAGATGAATGTTAAATCATCATCGGGCGTCTTATCGGCAGGTAAAAGATAATATTTTAATTGTTCCCGATATTGCCAGTCAGGGTGTTTTTCTCCCGTTATTTTTACTGAAACGGTAGAGGAACAGCCAGCAGAAAAGAA
>CASFXO010000139.1 GCA_949298665.1 uncultured Lentisphaeria bacterium | reverse complement strand
CGTGCAGGAACCCGCGCGCCGCCATGGCCCCCGCGGCGCCGAGTTGTTGCGGCAGCCGCTGCAACTCCGGGACGGTATTGAGATCTCCGTTCAGAATTACCGGAACGCCCGCGGCAAGCCGGATTGCCCGGGCCCAGCGCTGTTTCTGTCCGGCGACCGGCAGATATTGTTCGGCCACGGTACGAAAATGAACCGTCAGAAAAGTGAGCGCGCCGTCGGACAGAATTTCGGGTATGATGTGATCCATTTCCTTCGGTGAAAGCCAGCCGGTCCGGATCTTTGCGCTGACCGGAATCGCGGGCGGCAGCGCCCGGCGGGCGGCGGCGAGAATCCGGCGCATCAACGGCGGATGCTTCAACGCTCCGCCCCCGGCCCCGCCGGCGGCGACCCGGCGACTGGGACAGCCGAAGTTGAAGTCTATGCCTGCCGCACCGAGTTCGATGAATGCGGCCGCAGCCGCGGCCAGCAGTTCCGGGTCCGTCCCCATCAACTGAACGGTAACCGGTTTTCCCGAGGCCGTAAAAGGAGCCAGAAAGGTTTGCAGCAGGCGGCGGCGCGGCAACTCGGCGGAGAGGCGATAAAACGGTGTGATCCAGTGTTCGGCCAGCTCCCACCGTCCTGCGGCCCGGATCCATGCCGGGTGCATGATGCCCTCCATCGGTCCCGGCAGATAACGCGGGCAGTTCGGCATCAGTCGATCACCGCGATGTCTTCGAGCCGGGTCAGACACTCCGCTCCATCCGGACGGATGACCATCAGATCTTCCAGCCGAATGCCGCCCCATTCCGGATAGTACAGGCCCGGTTCCACCGTCACGACCTCGCCGCCCTGAAGCGGTTTGTTGGCGCGCGGTGCCAGTCGTGGTGCTTCATGAATTTCCAGCCCGACCCCGTGCCCCAGACCATGGAAAAAGCCGAAATCCCGATCGCCGTCCCGTCCGGTGCGGAACCCGGCATCGGTCAGAATCTGAACCGCTTTTTCGTGAACCCGGGCAGGGATCACGCCGGGGCCAAGCATCTCTTTGCAACGGTCCCGGGCATCTCTGACGGCCCGATAGGCGGCCAGAACCCGGTCCGGCGGCGGCGTTTTGAAAACGGTTCGGGTGAGGTCTCCCCAGTATCCGCTGGATGCCAGGCGGGGAAATACATCCATTACGATCGGCGTGCCGGCATACAACGGACCGCTGCCGGGATTGTGCGGCTCGGAACTCTGCAGACCGCCGGCGGCGATGGTGCCGGTGGGCTGAGCGCCGCCGGCGACCAGCGTCAGATCGATGACGCTGCGCAACCTTTCGGAAGTGAGCGTTTCTCCTTCGTACCACAGCGTCCGGTCGGCGGCCACGGTGGCTTCGGCGATGACCCGGCAGGCGGCCCGCACCGCGTCTTCGGCGAGTCGCAGGGCTTTGGTAATTTCCTTGATTTCGTCTTCTCGCTTGAATTCCCGCTCCGGAAAGAAGGGGCCGGGAGCAGGCGTCACGCGCAGCCCCGCCGCCCGCAGCCGGTCGGCCGCCAGCAGCGGGAAGTCCGACGGTACTCGGAATTCGGTGATGTGCCGGGACCGGGCCA
>CASFXO010000138.1 GCA_949298665.1 uncultured Lentisphaeria bacterium | reverse complement strand
GGCGGAACCGGCGGGCATGGAGCGGCTGTCATCGACCAGTACCGCCAGAATGCCCGCCCGGTCTCCGTACCGGATCAGCGGTTCGGACAAAGCTGCGATCAGCAGCACATAAAGCAGGCCGCGCAGAATGCGGAGCCATTTCCCGGTGGGGGGCCGGCGGTAAAACAGGACGACCAGCGGCAGCACCAGCAGCCAGGCGGCGGGCCAGGTGAAGTGAATCATAATGGTTCCTCCCGGCGTTTTCCGATGAAGATTTGATGCAACGCCAGTACCAGGAGGGCGGCGAGCAGCAGCAGGGGAGACCAGCTGTGAACGGCATGGCGGTTGCGGTGGGCCGGCGGCGTACCGTCCCGGAGGAAGGGGGCGCACCGGCGCAGGTCGGATTCCGCGGGGTTGCCGGAAGAAACGGCGATTTCCTCCCGGAAATTTTCCGCCTCGATCCGGCTGATGCCGGGGGGCGGGGCGGGGAATGCCGATCGTCCGTTCCGGGCCGGCAGGATCTCTTCGGTGCCGTCAGGGAGGATCAGGCGCAGGGAATCGGTTTTGAGGAAAGGCAGGCGGAGCCGGACCAGTTCGCCGCTGCGCAGATTACGGGATTCCGCTCCGGGGCGTTCGGCGCGGATCAGCGCGGCAAGGTTCCAGAACAGGGCCGGCCACAACGGGCGGCGGGCGAGATTGGAGGATTCCGGCTGGAGGTTTAAATGAAAATCCCATTTCCCGTCCAGCCGCCGGAGCGCGGTCAGGACCGGGTCGGCGCCGCGGCTGATCAGCGTTTCGCCGGGAAGTCGCAAATCCGGAACGGCCGTCCAGTGGAGTTCGTCCGGCGACAGCCCCCGGGTCAGGGCATGGTCCGGGGAAAGAATGATCGGTTCATCGGTCAGCGTGGGGCGGGACCGTCCCGGAACGGGCTGATGCCAGATCAGCCGGTGCGCATCGGAGGGCTGGCCGGGAGGCAGAATTTCCAGTTCCGCCGTCAACGCCTGCCGGAATCCGGTCGCAGCGGTCAGGACCGCCTCAAGATCCCGGCGGGCGGCATCGGAGAGGCCGGACTGAATCCGGACCAGAACCGGGGAATGATCTTCCGGCAGCAGCGTGCGTTCATTGTCGAAGTCCAGTGCGTCCGTTTCGCCGGAGAGTTGGAGCTGCAGGCGGGTTTCTTCCTGTTCCGGGGTGAGGCGAAAGACGATCTTGCGGCGTTCGCCGGGATCGAGCGTCAGCGGATGCGCCGCGTTGCCCGGCGTCAGGGTCAGGCGGGCCGGGACGGGGACGGCGGCGTAGTTCACCACCTCCACCAGCAGTCGGCCGTCGCCCCGGCGGGCATTGACGATGGCGAGATTCGGCCGGGATTGCCCGGCGGAGATCCAGCCGATTTCCGCGGCGTTCCGGAGGGCTTCCGGCGGTGGGGCGTCTGTTATCACGAGAATTTCCGCATCGGGCACAGTGCGGCGAACCAGCGCGAGCGCCGCCGTAAGGTCGGCGGCGTCCTCCGTCGCAGTCCAGGCGCGTTCGAAATCAAAACGGTTCCGGTCGTCCGCCAGCAGCCGCGGCGCACGTCCGGCGGCAAACCAGAAAATGCGGCGTCCGGGCAGTTCCTCCAGACGGCGGCGCAGCTCCGGCAGCGCCAGTGTGCGGAACGTTTCCCCGTTACCGGCGGCGGTGCGCATGGAAAAGGAGTTGTCGAGAATCACCGCCAGCGGCGGATATTCCTCCCGGGCCGTGAAGAACGGTCCGGCAGCGGCCGCCGCCAGCAGCGCCAGCGCCAGCGCTTCCAGATAGAATTCCGGCGGAAAGCGGCGGAAATGCCGCCGGGCACCGCTGCGCGGCGGAGCTTCCGGTCGATCCCAGAGAAAGAGCGTCGCCGTCCGCTGCTGCCGGGCGTGGCGCTGGAAAAGATACAACAGGACCAGCAACAGCAGCGCCGTCAGCGCGAACAGATTCCATGGAGCGGTCCAGCCGGTGAGCGTCATTGCAGCACCCCCGCCTGAAAGAGCCGGGCAAGGTCCCAGTCCGGCACCAGTTCCCCAGCCTGAAAACACAACCGCAGCGCGCCATGTTCCGCGGCGGTGCGCCGCCACGCATCCTGATGGCGCGCGGCGCGTTCCCGGAAGCGTTGTCGCATGGCATCGTCGATGGGAAGTTCCCGGACTTCGCCGGTCTCCGCGTCCTCCAGCATGACGTAGTCGCCCGGCACGGGCTCCAGCTCGCCGTCGGCCAGAATCTGAATCAGTACCGTCTGTTTCGCTCCGGCGGAGAAGCCGCCGAGAAAACTTTGCGGATCCTCCGGCCAGAGCATGTCGCTGATCAAAATCCGCAATCCCCGCCGCTGAAGCGTTCCGGCGTACCGGGCCAGACCGTCGCCCGGATTGGCGGGCGCGTCGAATTCTGTGGAAAGCCACTCCGACGGTACTTCCGGTTGCGGTTCTTTCCGCCAGACGTCGGCGGCATGGTGGAACGCGAGAGAAAAGCCCGCGTTGAGCGCCGCCCGGGCCAGCAGCGCGGCCAGACCGAATGCCGCCGCGCTTTTTTCCGGCGTGACCGCCATGGAGCGGGAGTGATCCAGCAGCAGATCGCATCGGGGATCGACTTCTTCAGAAAATTCCTTGACCATCAGCAGTTCCCGGCGTCCGAAAACATTCCAGTCCAGCCGCCGCAGATCATCGCCGGGGCGGTATTCGCGGTATTCGGAAAATTCCAGTGCATTCCCCGCGCGGCGCCCGAGACGGCGCCCGTTGAAACCGATGGTCCGGGGGCCGGCCAGACGGGCGTCGGCGGCCCGGGCGAGTACGGTTTGCAGGGTGCGCTTGAAGAGATCATTCATGCTGACTGTCCTTCCACATCGGAGCCCCGACACCGGGATTCACGGAGCAAGGAGACGAACAGCGTGATCACGCCCAGAACGATCCACAGCCAGCAGGGCGCACCGACGGCGGTCGCCAGTTCGTCCATACGAAGAGGCAGCAGCGTAAGGGCCAGCAGCAGGAGCACCACACCG
>CASFXO010000137.1 GCA_949298665.1 uncultured Lentisphaeria bacterium | reverse complement strand
CTGGACGGGAAAAAACATCGGCGGAACCCTTGGAGCCCCGTTTGAAAACAAACAGCAGGTCTTCAATGTCAGTTTCTACACTTCTGATTTGAAGGGCGACCCGATTCCGAATGACGATCTGGATCTCCAGCTGGTCTGGCTCCATGCGATCGAGGAGCGCGGATTGTCGCAGATCAACGAACGGGTGCTGGGGGAATATTGGCTGTCGTACGTCACGGGACCGTGGGAGGAGTACGGGATTTGCCGCGCCAATATGATCAACGGGTTGTATCCGCCGCTTTCGGGACTTTGCAACAACCATCTGTGGTACAATGGAAACGGGGCGTGGATTCGTTCGGAAATCTGGGCGTGCCTTTTCCCCGGATCTCCCGACGAGGCGGTGGGGTACGCCTGGTTCGACGCTTGCGTGGACCACGCCGGCGACGGCATTTACGCGGAGGTTTTCACCACCGCGCTGGAAGCCGCCGCGTTTGTCGAACACGACATCTTAAAATTGATCGACATTGCGCTCAAGCGGATTCCGGAGGATTGCCGGGTGGCCCGGGCGGTTCGGGTCGCGGTCGCCGAATTCAAGGCGGGGCATGACTTCGTTTCCGCCCGCAACGCGGTGGTCAAAGACAGCGAGGACATCGGCTGGTTCCATGCTCCGGCCAACGTGGCGTTTGCGGTGATCGGTCTGTTGTACGGCGGCGGCGACTTCTCGAAGGCGATCTGTACCGCGGTCAATTGCGGCGACGACGCCGATTGCACCGGGGCGACGGTGGGTGCGGTGATGGGGATCATTCTCGGCCGCAGCGGCATTCCGCAGAAGTGGATCGAGCCGATCGGGGAGAAGATTAAAACCGTGGCGGTGAGTTCGTACTTCCTCAATCTCCCCGAAACGCTGGACGACTTGACCGACCGGGTGGTTGCGCTGAAAGCGCTGGCCTCCGCCGAAAATCCGACGCTGCCGGGGCTTACGGAAGGGGAAACCGTTATCGCGGAAGAACTTCTCTCCTCCTGCCGCGATTCACGCGCGGGGCTTAAGCGGCTGCTGCTGCGCGATTCCCGCCGGATGGAGCTGAATGTGTCGTGGGGAAAAGTGGCGGTGGAATACGAGCACAGTCCGGTGATGAAGCCGGGGACCTCGCAGAAGCTCCGGCTCCGGGTTTTCGCGACCAACCTCGGTTGCACCAATGCTTATTTCAACTGGCAGCTGCCGGAGGGCTGGCGCTGTTCGCCGTCGCCGAGTCTGGCGCTGATGCTGAAAACCGGCACCAGTCACGCGCTGGAAATGGAAATTTTCATGCCGGAGACGGTGGAGGCGTTGACCTACATCCCGGTGGAGGTGCGTCAATCAAGCCGGAATTCCCCGGATTGGATCACCATTCCCTTCCAGACGGAGGGAACGGTCAAGACCTGCAATGAACCGTCGGCCGATCAGGCGTTCTGGGACGCCCGGAACCAGGCGTTCGCGCGTGTCAACGCTCAGAAAAAGGAGGACGAAAATGCAAAAAAATGATATGATGTGACATTGTCTTTTTCCAAAAATTTGCTATACTATTCAGCAGGAGACTTCGAATGGATCACGGTGGCCGCAATTTCGCATAATGCCGCTTCTGTTATGTGCACGGAGGTGTAACTGATTGGGTCTTCACGGGAATTTGTGGGTAACCCGCGCGGGGGATACATCAATGTCGGGGGATAACGAAATTTGACGGAAACCGAAACAGAAATCAGAACAGAAAACGCCGGAAAATCCGGCAAAAAAACAAAGTTTGAATCCGAATGAAAAAACAAAGACAAAATTTCACGGATTCAGGTAGGAGTTATCATGAAGCGACGATGGATCATGGTGTGGACGTTCGGCCTCTTGCTGCCGCTGGCCGGCGGCAATCAACTGGTCAACGGAAAATTCGAACTGGGGCTGGCCGGGTACATCCTGGGGGATGCCGGCCTCCTAAAAATGGTTCCGTACCGGCTGGAACCGCATGAAGACGGTTTTGCGCTGACCTTCGACGCGGAGCTGGAGGAACGGGTGGCGCTCTACCTGCCCGAAACCCGGATGACGCCGAACGTCGAATACGAATTCAGCTTCCTGGCCAAAAGCTCGCTGCCGAAACTGCCGGTCATCGTTTCGGAATACGTCCGCGTCGGCGGCAGCATCGGTTCGGCGGGCAAATTCTTCCCGACTCTGACCGACCGCTGGGAGCGTTACACCTTCCGGTACAAGAGCGGTGAGCTCCCCTGGGGCGGCTTCCGGATCGTCCGCGACCACTTCGCGGGTAAGGCCCCGGTGTCGGTTTCACTGGCCGACCTTCGTTTCGGTCCGGTCGAAGGTCCGGATGAAACCCGCGACTTTCTCGCCGCTTTCGAATGGGACCGGATGGACCGCCGAATGAATCCGGGCGAGGAGTTGACCGTCGGCTGCCGCTTTCTCAACCGGGGTAACGCGGTACGGCGGGGCAGCTTTACCTGGAAACTTACCGAAACTCTGTACGGCCGGGAGGCGCTCCGGGGCGAATTCGCCTTCGAAGCGAAACCGGGCGTTTCGACGGCGGAATTCAAACTGAAGGTTCCGGCGGCGAACGGCATCTACCGGCTGGAAGGCGCTACGGCGGATAGCGCCGCCATCAATGCGGTGAAGTTCGGCGTGGTTCCCCGCGTCCGGGTCGCCAGGGGCGAGCTGCCGATCGACCTCGGCGTCAACAGCACCTTCACCAACGCGGCCCGGAGTCCGGTTTCCGACGAGGAGATGGGTTTCTTCGCCGATCAGGGGCTCTCCTTCATCCGCTCCTGGGATAACGGCCCCCCCTTCGTCTGGCGCGAGCTGGAACCCGAGGAAGGCAAGTTCCGCTGGGACCGCACCGACCGCATGGTCGAAGCGGCGGAGCGGGCCGGGCTGGAGGTCCTGCCGGTGCTGGGCGGCATGTTCTTCACCTACCCCGATATGAAGCCCTTCGGCCAGAAGGAGCCGCACGGCCACGCCCAGGCGCTCTGGATGTACGAAAAAGGACCGATCGTCCCCTGTCCCCCCAACATGTCGCAGTTCACCCGGGCGGGCCGTAAGACCGTGCTCCCCGCCGTCGCCGACTGGGAGCGGATGATCCGGGCGCTGGCCGAGCGCTACCGGGGACGCATTCGCCACTACGAGGTGATGAATGAACCCAACCTCTGCCTGACCGCCGAACAATATCTCGTCTACCTGAAGAGCGCCCACGCCGTGCTGAAAGCGGCCGACGCCGGGAACCGGGTGGTCGGGTTCTCCGTCACCGGCGACTTCGACGCCGATATCATGAAGTTCGTCCGTGAAATGCTGCAGCTGGGGGCGGCCCGCTACTGCGACGCCATCAGCTTCCACCCCTACAACAACCTGTACGAAGACAGCCGCAAGTCGGGCGAGGCGGTGATCGAGGGCTTTCGCCGCTACCTCGCCGAAACCGGCATCCCCGATATGCCGCTCTGGAACACCGAACTCTACTACCTGAACCCCAAAAGCCGCAGCGGCAGCGACCATCAGCAAGGTCCGGTCTACCACCCCGGCCATCTGATCCGCCGCTATCTGCTGGACGCCTCGCAGGGGCTCCGGGCCTCGATCCTGGTGCCGGGTCCGGTGATGGTCGGCAACATCGCCAACGACAACTTCCTGGGCGACAGCAACAGCGTTTTCTTCACCACCCGGCTGATGCCGAACGGCAAATACCTCGCCAACGCCGCCTTCGCCCAGCTGCTGCGCGGCACCCGGTTCAGCGGCGCGGCCAACCTGCCGGGTGGAGTCCGGGTCTACAAGTTCGCCGGTAAAGAGCGCGCCGTCGCCGCTCTCTTCGCCCTCAAGGCCGAGGTCGAAGGCGATCCGCGCCGGATCGAACTCCCCGCCGGGCTCCCGGTCCTCGACGTCTACGGCAACCCACTGAACCTGAAGGACAACCGGCTGCCAGCCTCGTCGATTCCGGTCTACCTGACGGCGGGGAGCGAAGCGGAGTTGACGGCGGCGCTGGCGAAGTGCCGGGTGACCGGCGGCAAAAGGGAGGAAACGGCCGCCGCCTATTCGATCCGGGTGGATTTGCAGGGGAGCATGGCGATCACGCCCGGACCGGCCTTCTCCGGCTGCCGGGGGAGCAACGCCTCCTACGGCCCCGCCGAACTCCAGCCGAAGACGATCAACATCACCGGCGACCGGCCGCTGACCGGGGAGCCGCAGAGCTACACCTTCTCCTTCACCCCCGCCGAAAGCGGCACGGTCGAACTCCTGCTGCGCGGTCCGTATGAGAAAGAGGAGGGGAAGCTGGTGCCGCGCTGGGTCGAGTACCGCGAAGTCGCCGCCGAAGGCGCGACGGTGGCGAACGGCAGGTTCAACGGGCGAAGCCATTGGAGCAGCAGCGCCGCCAAAGGCGAAGCCCCGGAATTCACCGCCGGCGGAGTCCGGGCCTGGCACGAGGCGATGGCGGTCCAGAAGCTCCGGGTCGAACAGGGGAAAACGGTAACCATAACGGTCAAAGCCAAACGGAGCGAGCCATGAATAAACGAATTTTTACCCTCATTGAACTCCTCGTCGTAATCGCGATCATCGCCATTTTAGCGGCGATTCTCCTCCCGGCGCTCAACCAGGCGCGGGAGCGGGGAAAGGCGATCAGCTGCGTCAACAACCTGAAGCAAGCCGGTTTGCAGCTCCAGACCTACGCCGACGAAAACAGTGACTACTTGGTTTCGGCCAATCCCCCGCTTGGGGACGGCCTGTCGGGCAGCGGCGACGAATGGCTGCCGAAATTCACCTGGGCTCCGCGCATCGCCGCCTACGCCAACCCCTCGGCCGCGACGGAGCTGAGCTCCGGCACCAATGAGCGGAAAGCGGCGCTTCTGGCCGGCTACCGCTGCCCGGGCGCCGTGTTCAAGACCGGCGTCGACGTCGGCGTGACCCAGCAGATCTACGGCATGAACGCGCATTTGAGCGGGGCCTTTTCCGCCCGGAAGCTGGTCAAACGCAACCGGATCGGCAATCAATCCGGACTCACCGGCGTCCCCTATCGCGCCCCCGGCAAAACCGTGATCATCGCCGACAGCGTCTACTTCAACGCCGGCAAGGGGCAGGAGTACCAGATGACCTACTTCGTCGCGTCGGAAGGGAAGTTTTCGCTCCGCCACAACAACCGCGCCAATTGCGGCATGCTCGACGGCGGCGTCCGCGCCATGAGCAACCAGGAATTGAAGCGTGACGCCAAATTCGTCGCCAACAGCGCCTGCGACCGCGGGGGAGCGTTGCTGCCATGAAGAAGAAACCGTATTTCGCCTACCGCTCCTTCTGGAAGGAGTTCGACGCCAAGAAGCGCTTCCGCGAGGTCGGGGTCAACCAGTACTGCGTCTTCGCCGCCCACAGCAACAACTCGTTGGGCGAACCCTACTGCCAGTATCCCCCGACCTGGCTCTGGTTCGACGCCTACGATTTCGCCCCCTTCGACGAACAGGTCGAAGACCTGCTGGCGATTCACCCCGAGCCGGAAATCCTCTGCATGGTGGACCTCAACTCACCTGTCTGGCTGGCGCGCCAGCTCGGCTGCCGGAAGGTTTCCAGCGACAGCTTCGCCGCGCTGACCGACGCGCTCGCCGCGGAGTGCTGGTTCGAGGCGACGCAAAAATATATGGAGGCGCTGATCCGGCACGCCGAGGAGAAGTACGGGCAGCTGATTCAGTGCTACATCCTCGCCTGCGGCGCCACCGACGAGTGGATGGACTACTCCGGCGGCCGCGAAACCCGGGAGAAGCTCGAGCGTTACCGGGCCTGGAACCGCGAACGGGGCGAAGCCGAACCCGACTGCATTCCCAGCCTGAACCGGCGTTTTCACGCTCCGCACCCCGGCGGACTGCGCGACCCCGAAACCGACCGCGAAGCCGTGCGCTACTGGCGCTTCCACAGCGAACTCGTGGCCGGTTCCATCCTCCGCTTCGCCGCCGCCGCCAAGGCGTTGATTCCGGCGGAGCGGGAGGTCGGCGTCTTCTACGGCTACATTCTCGAACTGAAGCTGGGGCTGGTCCAGTGCGGCCACCTCGCCTACGAAAAGGTGCTGGCGAGCCAAGCCGTCGATTTCGTGATCAGCCCCGGCTCCTACTCCGACCGGCAGATGGGCGGCGGCGGCGGTTTCATGACCCCCAACGGAACCGTGCACCGCTTCGGCAAGGGCTGCTTGCACGAGCTCGATCACCGCACCCACACCGCCAATATGCAGCTGACGCCCTACGTCCGGCTGCCCTGGATGACCGCCTGGCCGGACGAACGGGCGGACATCGCCGGGCTCCGGCGCGAATTCGGCCGTTCGCTCTGCCACGGGACCTCGGTCTGGTGGTTCGACATGTGGGGTAAATTCTTCGACAGCGACCGGGTGATGGCCGAAATCGGCCGCTTCGTGAAGCTGTGGGAGGAGTTCGCCGACCGCGACGCCGAACCCCTGGCGGAAGTGGCGGTGATCGTCGACCCCGACAGCATGCTCTACGTCGACGACAGCGGCAAAGAGGGGATCTCGAGCCGGATCTATGAGCCCCTCATCGCCGCCTGCAACCGGCTGGGAGCGCCCTACCGGGTCTTCAGCTTCAATGACCTCCCGGAGGTCGACTGGAGCGGATGCAAACTGGCGATCTTCCCGGCGCTCTTCGAAGTGACAGAGGAGAAGCGGGCGCTGCTCGAGCGCCATATCCTGACCGGCGGCCGCAGCGTCCTCTGGCTGTTCGGGGCCGCCCTCAGCGACGGCCGGAGCTGGAGCGAGGCCGGAATGCGCGACCTCACCGGCTTCGACTTCGGCGCTCCGGCGGGAGTCTCGGAACGCGATTCCTGGCGTTCCTTCTACCGCCCGGAATACAATATAACGGCGGCGGAGCTGAAAGTGATCGCATCGGCGGCAGGCATCCACCTCTACACCGACGCCGAACTGCCGGTCTGGGTGACGGAAAAGCTGTTGATGGTGCATTCCGCCGAATCCGGCCCCATAACCATTCGGCTGCCGGAGAAGCGGTCCCGCATCCGCGAGCGCTTTGACGAACGCTTCGAACTCGCCGAAGCCGCTGAATTCACCTACATCTTCAAAGGACCCGAGACCATCCTGCTGGAACTCACCTGATCCATCCTCTTTACTCCCGGTAAGGGGATTTCGCTTGCCGGCGCAAGCGACCAGCGGTTCGCCGCTGGACCGCGCCCGGCAAGGTGCCGGCGCCGTCTGCGAAATTGCTTTTCGCAACGCGAAAAGCAATTTCGGGACTTTTTAAGGGGAGGAAGAAATTATTGACGTTGCTCTTGTACCGGCGAGCCGGTACAAAGTTTCTGCGATTGCATTTCGAACAGACTTTTGCAATTGGCTCATCTATGAATGGAAGCGAACCGGTGCGGTATGGTGTTTGAAAAATGCGACAACCTCCACCTTGTCCATTTTGCCGGAGGCCACAGCAAGAACCATGGCCGTGAATTCATCATCATTAGCGGTCAACTCCTGACCGTTGAGGTCCAAAAACACTGCGGCGGACATAGCACCGACCCGTTTGTTGCCATCAACAAATGGATGGTTTTCAACCAAGTGGAAGAGATATGCCGCCGCCATATCGATCACAGTCGGATGCAGATACGCTCCACCGAAAGTCGATGATGGAACGGCAAGCGCGGAATCCAACAATCCGGCATCGCGCAATCCCGAAGCGCCGCCGAAATGCTCAATTTGCCAGTCGTGAATGTCCAAAACCTCCTCAAGGGAAAGAAAAACATTTTTTTTCACTTGGAAAGTTCTTCAAATGTTTTGGCATAACGCTTGCCTACTTTTTCCACCGAAGCGCGAAAGGCCGTTTGACGCGCCGCATTCTTCACCGGAGTGAGAATCAAAGCCTTGCCATCGGTTTTGATTTCAAAAGGCGTGTCGATGTTTGCGCCCAGAAGTTCAAGAATCGGGCGATCGATCACCAATGCCGCGCTATTACCGTGTTTGGTCAGCGATTTAATCATAAGGCACTCCATTTGTCCATACATAGTCTATACATAGTATAACCATAAAATCAAAAAAAACAAGGAGCTGCATGAAATATAACGGCAAAAAATGAAGCTCCGCGCCCCAAGGGACACGGTATCGGGGATTTCGCTCGCTATCGCGAGCGACCAGCGGTTCGCCGCTGGACCGCGCCCGGCAAGGTGCCGGTGGCGTATACGAAATTGCTTTTCGCGCTACGAAAAGCAATTTCGGAACTTTTGAAAGCCGCCGGAATGACTTTTGCAATTGGCTCTATAAAATATCAAAAAGAAAGACAACATCATGAGAACCGTATCTGAGTTGCTCGTCCGCGTGATCGAAGATCATGCGGAAATCCGTCATGACTATTCCGGACGCGGAATGTTCGGTGAAAAATGTTTCGGATTTGTCGTAGAAAATCCGGAAGCCGCCATTGCCGAGATTCAAGCCGACATTAACGGCATTTACGAACCGGAGGAACTGCGGCAGGAGTTTTCTGAACTGCTTCAGCATAGTCGTCGCGACAGTATGGGATTCGACACGATTCTCTACTTTCCCGGCTATCAGAC
>CASFXO010000136.1 GCA_949298665.1 uncultured Lentisphaeria bacterium | reverse complement strand
GTGGTATAGCCGACCGGCATGCGGCGGGCGTGGCGTGCAAGCGTTTCCGCATTGAGGTCGGCAATGGCGGCAATTTCCATAAGATCACTGTCCCGGGCGGTCAACAGGTGGTTGGCGCTGATGAAGCCGCCGGCGCCGATGAATCCGACTCGTGCTCTTCTGGTCATATCCGGGGAAACTCCTGGAATGGCTGATCGACCAATGTTACCGGCAGAACGGTCATGGTGCCCGGCATCGCGGCGTCGCGGTCGATGATTTTCTTGATTTGTTCAAACGCCATCCGCCCCATCCGTTCCCACGGCAGGGCGAGCGAATGGAACGGTTGTTCCAGATAACGGCGGAAAAAGAGGTCGCCTCCGCCCACCACCGCATCCGGGGAGATTTCCACCCGGAAACTGCGGAGATAATGCAGCGCCTTCAGCGCGATGGCATCGGTGGCGGCGATGACCGCGGTCGGCGGTTGCGGCAGTTGCGCAAGGACGCGGGCCGCCTGTTCAATGTCTCCGGTCCGGGAAAAGTCTCCGATTGCAATCAGGTCCCGGTCGATCGGGATGTCGGCCGCGTTGAGGGCTTCCAGATAACCGCTTTCGCGCCGCTGGTCGCTGCCGCGGTGGTTTTCCCTGGCGAAGACGCCGTTTTCGCTGCGGAAGAGGGCGATACGCCGGTGGCCCCGGGTGATCAATAGATTGGTGGCGATGCGGGTGCCGCCGAAAAGGTCCGGACAGAAGGAATCCAGCATATGGCCCTGGTCGATCGGCAGCGTGAAATGATTGTTGATCAGCACCAGCGGCAGTTCCATGGCGGCGAGCTTGGCGACTTCGGCGGTCAGGACATCCTCCTTGTTCAGGATGAGACCGTCGACCCGGCGGGACTGGACCAGTTCGGCCAGATCGGAGGCGAGGTTGTCGTCCATGCGGCTTTTGAGGGGACATAGCAGGACGTGGTACTCCTGTTCGGCGGCGGCGGCGGTGACGCCGGAGATGATGCGTTTGCAGGTCTGGTCGTCGTCGCTGTCGCAGCAGTTGATGGCCAGGGCGACATGGTGAATTTTGTTTTCGATCAGCGCTTTGCCCAGGGCGTTGGTGACGTAGCCGAGCTCCCGGGCCACGCGCAGGACTTTTTCGCGGGTTTCAGTTTTGACGCGTGCGCCGGGCGTATTGTTCAGAACGTGGGAAATGACGGTCATGGACACGCCGGTCCGTTCGGAAATTTCCTTGCGATTGACCATGATGGGGGCGAACTCCTTCTGCCGCCCGGTTCCGTGGAGGAATCCTGGGCGGGATTGCCAAAACCATTTATCAGGTTCTTCTTCATTATACCCGCTCCGGACAGGATTGTCAACCGGAATCGGGAAAAAAATTGTATTTTTATGAAAAAACTTTGATTTCCAATCGATTGCAGGATATCAAGAGGAAAAAACTTCAAAGAAAAAGTATTTTTTTTCGGAATGAATCTTGACAAGCCGATTTTTTTTTGCTAGAATTAATGGCGAAGGATGCCAAATGGTTTTGGCAAAGCAGATGGGAATCTTCCAACCGGGGATGCGACATGAAAAGAAGACCGTTGACGTTGATTGAACTGCTGGTCGTGATTGCGATCATCGCCATTCTGGCCTCCATGCTGCTGCCCGCGCTGAACAAGGCGCGGGACAAGGCCAAAAGCATCAGTTGTGTCAGCAACCTTAAACAACTGGGCACCACCATGATGATTTATGTGGGGGACCACGACGACTCTTTTCCGTTCTACGGTTTTCTGAATAATGTGGATACCGGCATGACCAACAGTACCGGGAAATACTGGAACGAAATCCTGATGCAGCTTTATCTGCGTCCCGGTAAAAATCTGGGAGAAGATTTTGAAACGACTTGGAAATTCTTCAAGTGTCCCGGCTTCATCGCCGCGGTCGACAGCGTAACCGCTACCCATTACGGGTACAATTACTGGCATCTCGGCGACTGCGGGCGGCAGGGGTGCAGCGGCGCCTACGACAACAGCCGCACCCACAATACCGCCAAAATCGGCGGCCTGCGCACGCCCTCGCGCACCGTGATGCTGGCCGACTCCGGCACCAGCAACGCCGGCGAATTGACCCCGACTGCCGGGAGCTGCCTGATTACCGACCAGAATTCCTGGAACAACCGGGTGGATGCCAGACACGATAACAAGTACGCGAATGTCGCCCGGGCCGACGGTCATGTGGACAGCACCCGCCCCGCATCGGGGGAAACGTTTCCGGTCTATACCGCGGCAGGAGGGCTGGGGCAGTATTCCGACAAGGACAATCAATGGACCCGTTCCGGGCGGAGCGTGACCCCCTGACCACTGTTCGGCGAGTAGAAAGGAATGCGTGATGAAGGAACGGCTTAAGCTAGTCGTCGGAGTGCTGTCGTTGCTGGCCTGCGGCGCTTTTGCCGGGGACATCAAGTGGGAAAATGCGGCCTGGAATCCGTATGGGAACGGGACGCTGGAAATGGGGGACGGCGGCATCCTTTCCATGGCCGACCTCCGCACGGACGGCGGCGTCGGAGTCTCCCGGACACAGCCGGTCAAGGCGGGGGAACAGCTGGTGCTGCGGGCACAGGTTCGCAGGATGCGGGAGAAGAATTGTCCCTTCATCCTGCAGATGAATTTCACTCCGGGTAATCAGGTGGTGCAGAAACGCTGGGAAATTCCGTTTCAGCGTTGGGAACCGCTGATGCTGGAGGCCGCCGCTCCGGCAGGCAGCACGGGAGTGACCGCTTATGCGTATACCGGCAATCCGGATGTCGGGGCGTTTGAAGTGCGTGCGGTGACTTTGCAGGCACTGAGCGGGGAGGCGCTGCGGCAATGGCAACAGCAGCATGCGATCGTGTGGGGCGATGAACCGGTCTGGCAGATTTACGGAGACGGCGTGACCCGGCGTCTGCCGGGACCCGGTTCGGCCCGGATTCTGCTGGACGACCGGGTGAGTCACAGCGGCTCCGGCATTCGTCAGGAGAAACCGGCGGCCGCCGGACAATTGTGGACGGTGGGCGTCAAAGGCAGAGCGGGTAAAGCGGAGAATGATCCGATTCTGCTGCAGTTGCGGTTCGAACCCGGCGGGCAGTTGACGCAGCAGGAATTTACGATACAGCCGGAAGACGGAGAAAAAACACTGCGGCTGGCGGCGCAGGCCCCGGCGGGAACCACGAGCGTTGTCGGCCATATTTATACGGCCAATGCGGCGATGCCGCGATATGAAATAACGGAAGCCTCGCTGCAGGAAAAAGAAAAGATCGCATTTCACCCCGAACATATTGCACCATTGCGTCGGGAACTGAGCTTGATTCCGGAGAATACGGTAGTAATTGAGCCCGGGGATGGTTCCGGAACTGCTGCTGCGGCGCTGATCCGGAAAGCGCTCGGGTTCCCGGTAAAGACCGTTCAGGATCCGGAGCAGGAAAAAGCTTATTCCTGCCGGATTCTGCTGGGAAACCGGAATCTCAATCCGGCAATCAGCCGGCTCTATGACCGGTATTATACGCTGCTGGATCGGCAGTTTCCGGGAGAGAACGGCTGGGATGCGCGTACTTTGTTCGATCCGGCCGGAGACGGGGTGGACTACATTACCCTCGGCGGCAATGACGCTGAGGCCATGCTGCAGGCTGCGGAGGCGTTCGCCGCCGAAGTAAAACGGGAAGAAAACGGCGAAGTCCGGGTACCGTTTTTCTGGGCGACCCGGCTGGATCCGCGTTACCGGCTGCCCGCGGATTATTTTTATGCCGACAGTTACGATCAGTCGGACGGTTACGGGACGCGCTATTTCGGCTGGAGTGTGCTGTCACGGCTGCTGGCATTGTTTTACATGACCGGCGACGAAAACTATGCCCGGGAATTCATGCGGCTGGCTTTTCCGGAAACGCCGGAGGCGATCAAGCGTCTGGCGCAGGATCCGGTGGCGTTCCGCGATCACAAAGATCCGATCGGGACCACGTACCATTACAATGCGGTCATGCTGCCGCTGTACTGGAATCTGGTGGAGAATCACCCGTTTTTCGAAAACGGCAGGCGCGAGCAGGTGATTGCGGCGTTGTTCCGGGAATATGAATTTTTCCGGGACGATCATGGCAACGGCTGCGGTATTTACCAGACGGTTGCCCCGGTTGACCGGGTCGGCAACCGGCACGAGCAATGGGCGGCATTGACGCTGTATGCGCTGGCGCGTTATCTGGAGAAAACGCTGCCGCCGGAACGGGCGGATTTTCAATTTGCGCGGCAGGCGGTCAGACATCGTTACGCATCGATTCACCGGTATTGCTGGATTGAGGGGGAAGGGGGGAATCTGACCTGGTTCCCGACGGGGATCGAGACGCTGCCGTTCTATATGCTGCTGACCGGCGATGTGTCGGAGCAGGCGCTTCGCACGTTGCGGACGGCCTATGAGCAGCTTCTGGCGCTTGCCGGAAACGAACGGCAGGATCGGATTGTGCGTTACATTCCGCTTTCGTTTCTGCGGCGGACCGCGTATCTGCTGCGGGACACCATGCCGCTGGATATGGAACGGATCATTGCGCCGGTGTTGCCGCCGCGTCTTTTCCGGCTGGGGCAGTCTTATGAACCGGCTCCGGGAGAATATGCGCAGCATACCGAACAGCCCGAAGGGGTGTGGCGTTTGCTGCGTCCGGGAACGGCGGAGTTCCGGGAATGGCCGGCAGGCACGGTGAAGCAGGATGAAGCGTTTGCCATCGCCGGTTTCGGGGAAGGGGGGGATCGGATCATCGTCGATGGTTTTCTGGAGAAGGAACTGCGGCAGCCGCTGCATTGTCTGGCGTTGTTTACGTTGACGTTGAATCGTTTTCCCTTTATTGCCGGGTATCGGACGCAACTGTGGGTGCGGGAGGACGGCATTGCCCGCTCCGCACTGCCTCGGGCGGCGCGGCTGATCCGGGCGGAAACGCTGGGGGAAACGGCCCGTTTCACCGGCTCTCTGGATGTGGCGAAGAGCGCGGTGTGGGAGCGGGACCTGATCCGGCGGAATGGCATCGCACTGATTTCCGATGCGTTGCGTGAAAGCGCCGGAGACCGGCGGTACGGGCTGGATTTCGTATACGAGACCGGCCCCGGAGTGGAGCGTCGAACCGTGCCTGATCGTCCCGGAACAGTCGCGGTGGAGATGGAACAGGAGAATCCGGATGATTACGCGCTTTATCTGGCTCCGGATCATCCGGCGCGTACCGAGCCGGAAAATCTGGAACTGATCCGGCTGGTCAACGACCGGGCGCTGCTGTTCAAAGCCACCGCTGCCGGACAGCGGCTGGTGCTGCCGTTCACCTTGAAGCAACCGGTTGCCGGGCGGGCGGTATTGCGGCTGTACCGTTATACGGACCGCGGGTTTCTGCGGGTGATGCTGGATGACCGGGTGCTGGCGGAGCGGCTGGACGGTCGCGGCGATACGGCGGAAGATCAGGTGGTGGAGCTGGGACGGTGCGAACTGCCGGCGGGAAATCATACCCTGACATTGGAATCTCTGGGCAGCAGCGGGGAAAACCCCGGAGCCTGTTCCATTGCGCTGGTATCGTTCGGCATTACCGATCGGCCGGTCCGTCGCCGGACGGGAAGCATTCACTTTGTCGATTCGGTGCCGGAGGGGCCGGAGCTGCGCGATGAGAGCGGGGATGACCTGGATCGGATCACCGGGAAAACCGTGGTCTGGCATCGCGAATGTAAATTGGAACGGGACGGAACCAGTCGTTATTACACCTTTTTTTCGCCGTATCCGGCGGCGGAAACGGTCATACGGCGGTTCGGTCCCGGAGCCGGTGGTGGCCGGTTGGGCGAGAGAACGGTGTTGTGGGCGGACGGGGATTTTGCCGCGGTCGGCTTTTCGGGGGGCAAGCTCTTCTGGGGAAATGATTTTCTGTATGCCGACGCAATGACCCGTCTGCAGGATTGGCTGAGTGCCGACCATCCGGTGGCATTGGACTGGAATCTGGGAACCGGGAAGTTGACGGTGCGTGCCGCGGAATCCGGTGTTCTGGTGGTGGCCGGGAAGCGGTATGCGTTCGGCGTCGGGGAGACGGTTCTCAAACCGGACATTCCGGAGGATGCCCGCCGGGTGGCGGAGATCGTGAAATCGCTCCCGGAATGGGAAAGCCCCCCCTTTGCGGACAACCGCGACTCGAACCGGGGGGTGCCGGTGCCGGCGGTGCGTGAGGTTTTTGAAACCGGAGCGTATCCGGCGGCAGCAGTCGGGTTTGAGTATCAGGGGCGCCGCTGGACGGCGCTGGCCGCGGGGCGGAAGATTGTCATTCTCGACGATACGGGAAAACGGGTGAAAACCTGGGAAGCGGATGCGACTGTCGGTGTTTTGTACTTTGTCGAATCGCGCGGGATGTTGCTGGCGGGCTGCGGGGACGAACAGGTGATTGCTTTCGACTGGGATTCCGGCCGGCGGCTCTGGAGTCATCGTTCCGAAATGGACAAGGCCATG
>CASFXO010000135.1 GCA_949298665.1 uncultured Lentisphaeria bacterium | reverse complement strand
GTCGGAACGTTCATTCAGAAGCGCGCCGAAGCAGTGGATGCCGCGGACGCCGGTGCCGACGATGCCGAATTTCAGTTGCTTTTCCATGGAACGAAGTCTCCTGTGATGAAAAAGATGGGCTTCTCATGCCGAATTTCGAATGACCAGACGCATCGGGACGGCGACGTTTTCCGGTGTCTCCTCCTGCCGTTTTCCCTCCATCCGCGTGAAAAGCATCCGGACGCATGCCGTGCCGACCTCCGCATTCGGCTGTGCCAGCGTCGTCAGCGGCGGATTCAGCATTCCGGCCAGTTCCCGGTCGTCGAATCCAATGACGGCGATTTCTTCCGGTACCCGGATTCCCGCCGCCGCGAATCCGGCCAGCAGGCCCGCCGCCATGTAATCGGAGGTCTGGACCGCGTCGGGCGGATTGTCCGCGACCGCCAGACGATGGGCGAGGCGTTCGCCTTCCCTACGGATTTCCGGCAGGGTCTGCGCGGAGCAGGGGAGGATGAGTTCGGGCAGGTCCAGTTCGCCGATTGCGCGCAGATAGCCGGGTTTCCGATTCCGGGTGTTGGGCAGGTCGCAGAAAGCGATGCGGCGGCGGCCCTGCCGATGGAGATAGTGAATCGCTTCCCGAACGCCTCCGGCGCGGTCGATGTAGACGCAGTCGATGTCCGGCACGCGGTCGAAACTTACCATGACGCAGGGCAGTTTCCGGCGGAGCGTGCGTGCCGCGTCAATGACCGCTTCGGAGGTAACGATGAGGATCAATCCGGCGGGCGTCTGGCCGAGCAGGTCGGGCAGCCGCGCCCGGAAACTGTCCTGCGGGTCGTCTTCGCTGGTGAAGTGCGCGCTCATGATGTAGCCGCGCCGGGCGGCGTACCGGCGGATGGCCGCGAGTTTTTCGATGTGGAGATAGTCGTGGGATTCGGCGATCACCATGATCTGCCGGGACCGGCGGCGGCGGAGATCCTGCGCCGCCCGGTTCGGGTGGTAGTCGAGCCGTTCGACCGCGGCCCGGACCCGTTCCGCGGTCCGGGGTGAAAGGTAGCCGCTCTGCCGGATGGCCCGGCTGACGGTGTTCATGGATAATCCGGTTTCCCGGGCGATGTCTTTGAGCGTGGTCATGAGCGAACGGCCATTTTCGTAATGACGATATCTCAACGTTAACACAGGATATCGCCACATTCCGTTTCCGGCAAGGGCGGAAATGGGAAAATATTGGAAAAATGCTGAAAAAAAGCCGCAAGTGATGGATGGCTGTTTTGCTGGAGGAGACTGCGCCCCCCCGCCGGTTCAGGCGGAGAGCAGCAGGAGCGCGGCCGGCCAGGCGGCTTCCAGCTCTTTCCGGAGCCGGTCGCGGACGCCGGGAGAGGGGCAGACGGCGTAAAGCGTGGGGCCGCTGCCGGTGATTTCCGCCTGCAGGGCGCCGTGCCGGATCAGAAATTCCCGGAGCAGCGTGAGCAGCGGAAACTTCCGGTACAGGGCGGCGGCCAGGTCATTGTGCACCGCGCGGGCGACGGCGTCCGGATCTCCGGCCATGAGGCCCGCGGCCAGCGCTTCGGCACGTCCGGAATCGTCGTCGCCGATCCGTGCCGGATCCAGATGCGTGTACGCCCAGCGGGCGCTGACCGGAAAACGGGGATTGACGAGGAGCAGCGGCGGCGTCCGGACCGGACCCTCCAGCGGTGCAAACCGTTCGCCGATGCCGGTGGCGAATCCGGGGCGGGGATTCAGAAAAAACGGAACGTCCGCCCCCAGCCCGGCGGCGAGCTCGTGCAATTCTTCATCGGCAAGTGCGCCGTAACGCTTCTGCAACAGCCGCAGCGCCGCCGCGGCGTCGGCGCTGCCGCCGCCCATGCCGGCGGCGACGGGAATGCGTTTGGTCAGGGAAAATCGCCAGTGCGGTGCGATTCCGGCGCGTTCCGCGTAACGGCGCGCGGCGCGGCAGACGAGGTTGCCTTCCACGTTCGAAACCGGCAGGCCGGCGACGGCGAGCTCCAGCCCGTCATCGCCGTCGCAGAGCGTCAAGTCGTCGGCGATGTCGGCGAGCGGCAGGAAGAGCGCCCGGATTTCGTGATATCCGTCCGGGCGCTTCGCCGTCACCTTCAAATAAAGGTTGATCTTGGCCGGAATGCGCATGCCGCGGTCAATTGAGTTCGTCCGCGGTGCAGGGCGCGAACTTGAAGCCGTAACGGTCGTTGTAGGCGCGCGCCTCGTTTTCGATGGCGACGGCGAGCCGGAGGGCCTTGAGCCCGGCTTCCCCGGGGACCTTGGGCGGCGAGATTTCGCCGGTGGCGTGGGTCCGGTTGACGGCGTCGATGAAGTTGTCGAGTTCGGCGGCGAGGGCGTTCTTTTCATCGAGATTGACGTCCTTGCGGGCGAGGCCGAGCCGGTTGCGCTTGAGCACCATGCCGAAGAACTTGCCGTAGTCCATGGAAATGTAGGTGTCCTCCTGGAATACGCGGAAGCGGCGCATCGGCTCCTGGCTGACCCGGCTGGCGGTCAGCGAGGCGCAGCTGCCGTTGGTGAACTTGATCCGGGCGTTGACGATGTCCTCGGTTTTGCTGAGAACCGGGATGCCGACCACGTCGAAGCGTTCCACCTCGGCGTCGACCATGGACAGCACCAGGTCGATGTCGTGGATCATCAAATCCAGTACGACGCTGACTTCCGTTCCGCGCCGGGGCAGTCCGGGCCGCGGCGGCGGGTATTTTGCCAGCCGGTGGGCTTCGATGAAGCGGGTGTTGGCGGCGTATTTTTCCAGAAAATCCATGGCGGGATTGAAGCGTTCCACATGGCCGACGGCGAGGACGACGCCGTGTTTGCGGGCGGTGTTGACCATGGCTTCGGCCTCTGCGACGCCGGCGGCGATGGGTTTTTCCACGAGGACGTGCCGGTTCATTTCCAGGAGCGGCAGGGTGGTGGTGGCATGGAAGTTGGCGGGGACGGCGACGCTGAGGGCATCGCATTTTTCCGCAAGTTCGCGCCAGTTGGAGAAGACCTTGAGGTTGAACTCCTCGCCCACCCGGACGGCGGTTTCGGCGTTGACGTCGAAAATGCCGACGACTTCGGCCTTGGGATTTTCGCGGTAAAGCCGCGCGTGATGGCGGCCGAGGGCGCCGACGCCGAGCACGCCGACCTTGAGTTTCGGTTGATTGTCTGCCATGGTGGAATTTTCTCCCCGCGGGTTCGTTTCCGGATATGAAATTCTTCTGCGGGTAATATACACCCTTTTTCCGAAAAAACAGCGCCGAAACTGCGGAAAAAGCGGCTTTCCAGCTTGATAGATCGCCTTTGAATCGGTATATTTTCCACAAACATGATTCATGGTGCGACAGAGGGAAGGATCAGCATATGGACAGTCGTTACCGGTTCAAACGGGTTTTGCTCAAAATCAGCGGCGAAGCGCTGAAGGGATCGGCCGCGTCCGGCTATGACCACGAGGCGGTGAGCCTGGTGGTGGAGCGGGTGCGGGAAATGCTCGAACATGGCATCGAAATCGCCGTCGTCGTGGGTGCGGGAAACCTCTGGCGCGGCGTCATGGGGCGCGCCGGCGGCATGGACCGGGTCAATGCCGATTACATGGGCATGCTGGCGACGGTGATGAATGCGCTCTGCTTGAAGGACTATTTCAATGCCGCCGGGATTTCGGCGCAGGTGCAGTGCTCGGTGGGGATGGAGCCGATGGCGCCGCGCTTCAATCGCGAAGAGGCGATCCGGGCGCGGGAAGGGGGACAGGTGGGGATTTTCGCGGGGGGGCCCGGGAGTCCGTTTTTCACGACCGACACCACCGCGGCGCTGCGGGCGCTGGAG
>CASFXO010000134.1 GCA_949298665.1 uncultured Lentisphaeria bacterium | reverse complement strand
GGCTGTCCGCATCGAGGTAGGCCGGATCATCGTCGGGGAAAAGCCGGCCGATGTCTCCCAGCGCCAGTGCGCCGAGAATCGCGTCCATCAGCGCATGAACGGCCACATCGGCATCGCTGTGTCCCAGAAGGCCGCGGGGGTGATCGAATTCTTCGCCGCAGAGAATCAGTTTGCGTCCTGTTGCGAAACGGTGCACGTCGAAGCCTTGTCCGATCCGGATTGTCATGATGGTTTTTCTCCTTGAAAAAGTTGTTTCATGCGTTACTTTAGTGCTGAAAGCCGCATAAAACAAGCCCCGGGGCAGAAGATGATTTTTCAATACCGTGGAAAGACGGGCGCCGATCGATCCTGTCGTTTGAGCCGGGAGCGCCCCTGCGCAGCAGGGCCCCGGACTCCGGCCGACGCGAAGCGGGCACGACGCCAGGTCTTTGTGCAATAATGGCAAGTCATTTTTCCGGGATCACAGGAGAAAGAAACATGTCTGAAGCCGTTGTAAAAATCCGGATGATGTCCGGATGTGAGGATCTGGTGCCCGCCAAGGCGCATGCCGACGATGCCGCCTATGATTTGCGGGCGCGCGTGGATATGGAGTTGCCGCCGGGAACCAGCGTGCTGGTGCCGACGGGGATGTTCATGGAACTGCCACCCGGTTACGAGGCACAGGTCCGGCCCCGCAGCGGTCTGGCGCTCAAACACAATCTCATGCTGACCAATTCGCCCGGCACCATCGACGCCGGCTATCGGGGCGAGGTCGGCGTCATCATGTTCAACGCGGGGAAGACGCCGTTTCCGGTTCGCCGGGGAGAGCGGATCGCCCAGATGGTCATCTGTCGACTGCCGGAGATTGAGCTCGCAGTGGTGGATTCGCTCAGTGACAGCGACCGGGGGGAGGGCGGTTTCGGCAGCACGGGGAGGGGGTGAGCGTATGAGAGCGGCATTGTCATGGTGTCTGGGGTTGCTGTTGCTGGGAGGATTGTCCGGCGCCGCGGGAGCGGAAGAGAAGATCGCCAAGGAAGGGGGACTGGGATTCCGCTTCGATGACAATCAGACGGCGGAGAAATGGCGCGACATGGCGGCGGTGTTTGAAAAACACGGATTCCCGATGATGATGTCGCTCAATTACGGGACTCTGCTGGACGCGCCGCCGGAGTTGCCGGCGGAAATCCGCCGCTGTGCCGCCGCCGGTCATGAATTGATGGATCATACGCCGCATCATGCGCTTTACCGGTATCGTCCCGTTTCCCCGGAGGCGCTGGAGAAATTGCGGAATCATCCGGCGGTGGACCACGTCGCCGGCAGGGCGGTGTGCTTCCGTTACATCATCCGCCCGGAACATCCGACGGAGGAATTCATCGGCACGGTGGAGGGCAGCCGGTTGAAGGTGCCGCCGGAAACGGCGAAGCTGCTGCAGAAGGAATGGGTGATTTATTCGCCTGAACGGAAAACCGCGTTCATGACGGCGAAAAACGGAACGGATTTCGAACTGCGCAGTTTCTGGGATGAACGGAATGTCGATCTGGGGCAGTGCGGCGAGTTCCGGTTTCAGATTCTCCGCCGGTTCTGGGATTTCGGCATT
>CASFXO010000133.1 GCA_949298665.1 uncultured Lentisphaeria bacterium | reverse complement strand
AGAAAGTGTACCGTCCGGTTGCCGTCGGTCCGACCGCTCCAGCGTTCCTGCATGCGCTTGCTGACGCCTTCGACCAGGACGGACTGTTCCGTACCGACCAGAGCCCGCAGATGACGGCGGGTGCGGGCGGCCAGATCCTCCAGCAGCAGCTGATTGCGTTCCTCCTTGACCGCCTGCGGCACCCGGTCGTCCATTGCGGCGGCCCTGGTACCGGGCCGGGGAGAATATTTGAAAATGAACGCGTTGTCGAACCCGACCCGTTCCATGAGCTCCCGGGTGGCATTGAAATCGATTTCCTCTTCTCCGGGAAAGCCGACGATGACATCGGTGGAGAAGGTGATGCCGGGCATGGCGGCCTGCAGTTTTGCCACGGTCTCCAGATAGGATTCCGCCGTGTATTGCCGGTTCATGGCCCGGAGGATCCGGTTGGAACCGGACTGCAGCGGCAGATGAATGTTCCGGCAGACCTTCGGCGTCGCGGCGATGGCGCGGATCAGCCGGTCGTTGAAATAACTGACGTAGGGAGAAGTGAAACGAATGCGCCGGATGCCGTCGATTTTCGCCAGCTCCTCCAGCAGGTCCGCGAAAGGCGAGACCTCCGGCGGCGGCGGATTGATGTTGCCGCCGAGGCCGTAGGCGGCGACATTCTGGCCCAGCAGCAGAATTTCCCGGATGCCCGCGGCCGCCAGTTCGCGCGCTTCGCGCACGACGTCGTCGCGGTCGCGGCTGATCTCCCGGCCGCGAACGTAGGGAACGATGCAATAGGCGCAGAACCGGTTGCAGCCGCGGGTGATGGCGATCTGTGCCGCGCAGCTGCCGGGAGCGAGGAAATGACGGCCCATGCCGGTCAGAACCGCGTTGCTTTCCGCCACATCCGCTACGCGGTTCCGTTCTCCGGCGAGTTTTTCCAGCAGGTCCGGCAGCGTGTGAAGCCGGCCCGTTCCCAGCACGAAATCCAGATGTGGAAGTTCGCGGAACAGCTCTTCCCCGCGCCGCTGCGCCATGCAGCCGAGAATGCCGATGATCAAATCCGGATTCCGCTGTTTCAGTTTCTTCATGAACCCGACTTTGCCGACGGCCTTGCGTTCCGCCTGTTCCCGGACACTGCAGGTGTTGAACAGCAGCACATCCGCCTCCTCTTCGGAGGCGACCAGCCGATGTCCCCGGGCGGCCAGCATACCGGCGAGCGCTTCCGAATCGCGCTCATTCATCTGGCAGCCGTAGGTCTTGATGTAAATCCGCATCTTTTTCTCCGGAAGCGCCGTTCAGACCAGTGAAAGGTTGTCGCGATGGATGATTTCGTCGTCCGCGGCACGACCGAGCGCCCGGTCCAGCTCCGGTGAATGCATGCCCCGGATGGCGGCGCATTCCGTACTGGAATAATTGACCAGACCCCGGGCAATGACTCCGCCTGCCGGATCCAGCACCTCCACCGTGTCGCCGCGCTTGAAGCCGCCCCGGATCTCCACCACGCCGGAGGGGAGCAGGCTGCCGCCCTTGTTGCGGAGCGCATCCGCCGCGCCCTGATCGACGACCAGGGAACCGGTGCTGCAGGCGAAAAATTTCAGCCACCGCTTATGACCGGAAACGCGGTTGGGCCCGGGAATGAAAAGCGTGCCGACGTCTTCCGCATGAACGATTTTTTCCAGAATGCCGTCTTCCCGGCCGTCGGCGATCCACAGGGATTCGCCGGCGGCGGTCACCATTTCCGCGGCGCGGATTTTGGAACTCATCCCGCCGATGGAGAATTCGGCGTTGTCGGTGCCGCCGGCCATGTTCCGCACGGCGGCGTCCACCCTGGGCACCACGGAAATCCGTTCGCCCAGCACGCCGTCCCGCCGTACCCGCAAGCCTTGTTCCGTGGTGAGAATCACCGTCAGCTGAGAGCCGGTCAATGTCGCGAGCAAGCCGGAAAGAATATCAGTGTCCCCGAATTTCAGCTCATCCACGGAGACCGAGTCGTTTTCGTTGACGATCGGCAGCACGTCCCGTTCCCACAGGGCGTTGATGCAGTTCATGACGTTGAGGTAACGTTCGCGGGAGCGCAGGTCCGCGGCGGTCAGAAGCAGCTGCGCGGATTGAAAACCGCGCCGGCGGCATTCCGCTTCGTAAATGGCCATCAACCGACATTGTCCTATTGCTGCAAGTGCTTGAATTTTAGATAGTTCACGTGGTCTTTTCTTGAGTTTCAGCTGCCGCATGCCGATGCCGACGGCGCCGGAGGAAACAAGCAGGACGCGGAACCCCCG
>CASFXO010000132.1 GCA_949298665.1 uncultured Lentisphaeria bacterium | reverse complement strand
GTTACATCGGCAAGAAAATCGCCGCCACTTTGTCCAGCGTCGGGTCTCCCGCGGTTTTCATGCATCCGGTGGAAGCGCTGCACGGCGACCTCGGCATCATGCAGGCACACGACCTCATGCTTGCCTTGAGCTACAGCGGTGAAACCGATGAGTTGCTCGGCATGCTCGCTCCGGCCAAACGACTCGGCATCAAGATCATCGCCATCACCGGCAATGCGGATTCCAGCCTGGCGCGCCTCTGTGATTACGTGCTGCCCATGCCGGTGCCGAAGGAAGCCTGTCCGTTCAACCTCGCACCGACCGCCAGCACCACCGCGCTGCTGGCCATCGGTGACGCGCTGGCCATGGTGCTGCTGCAGGAACGCGGCTTCACCAAGGAAAATTTCGGTCGGCTGCACCCCGGCGGCGCCATCGGACGGATGGTTACCATGCGGGCCATCGACATCATGCGCAGCGAAGATCGTTCCGCCATTGTCGGACCGGACTGGAAGTTGCGCGACGCGCTGTTCCGGATGAGTCAGGCCCGCTGCGGCGCCGCCATCGTTGCCGATGAGGACCGGCGGCTGCTCGGAATTTTCACCGACGGCGACTTCCGCCGCCGGGCCGAAAAAGACATCAACGTCCTGGAACGGCCGATGCGGGAAGTGATGACCCCCCATCCGGTTTCGGTCCAGTCCTCCGCACTGGCAGCCGAAGTGCTGAAGCTGGTGGAGGAACGCCACATCAACGGCGTCATCGTTCTGAATGAAGACGGCCGCGTGGCCGGCTTGATCGACGTGCAGGATTTGCCCGGCTTGAAACTGATGTAAGGCTGGACACAATCCCGCAAATGTGCTATATTGATGCGATTGGAAACAGAAAACCGGGAGACCTCCTGATGCGCGTTTGGAAAATTTTTCCGGCACTGCTGCTGATGGCCCTGCTGTGTCCGCGGCTGGCCGCCGATGACGCCGAGGCAAATGCCAAGGTTGCGGCGGCGCTGGAGCTGGCCCGGGAGGGCGATCACCGCGGCGCGGCGCAATTGTATTGCGACGCCGACCTCCTCGCGGACGATCCGCAGCTCAAGGCCAACGCCCTCAAAGGTGCCATCGGCGAGTATGAAAAAGCCGGTCTGCCGCAGCGGGAATTCGAAGCCATCGAACAGCTCCTGACCCGGTACCCCGCCCAGGCGGATTATGTCGCCATGACCGACCGGCAACTGGCCATCGCCGACGCCTATTATCACGGAAAGCGCGAACCGGCCTTCTGGCAGCTGCGCTGGATTCCCTGGCTGACCGGGCCGGATAAAACGGTCGAATTTTATGAAACCGCCCTGAAACGCGCGCCGTTTGCCGCAGGAGCGCCCGCGGCCCGGCTGCGTCTGGCCTTCCGGATGGACGAGGAGAACAAGCCGGAAAAAGCCATGGAGCAACTGCGCCTCCTGATCCGCGACTATCCCGACGCGCCGGAACGGAAACCGGCTTATCTGGCTCTGGGAGAACTGCTGTATAATCTGTCACTGCGCGGGGACGGCGACGGCCGTTACGCTCAGGAAGCCACCGCCGTCCTCCGCGAGTTCAAACGCCTTTACCCGCAGGCGGACGAAAATGAATTCGTCGACAAAACGCTGCTGAAACTCAAAGACATTCAGGCCGAACGCCTGCTCGGCATCGCCAGATTCTACAACCGCACCGGCAAACCCGGCGCCGCCGTCCGCTATCTCAACACGGTCCTCAAGGAATACCCCGATTCACTCCCCGCCGAAGAGTCGGAAGCGTTACTGGTCCAACTGGATCAAACCTATACACCGGACGGGTTTCTGCCGGAGGAACAGAGTCGCGAACCGATTTATTCCGTACAGCGGATTCCGGAACAGAACGCCCCGCTGCTCATCGCGCCGGAAAACAGCAACGGCAAATATCTGCTGCCGATTTATGATCTCGGGCTCGGCGACTCCCCCTCCCCGCAGCCTGCCACTTCAGGAGAAAAACATGATGAACGCCAATAAAATCGCCTGCCTTGCCGTCATCGGGCTGGGCATGCTGCTGTTCTCCTCCGGCTGCGGCTATCAGGTGGGGTCGCTGATGCACCCGCAGGTCAAGACCATCGCCATTGCGCCGGTGGTGAACGACACCCTTTCCTACAACGCTTCGGCGGAAATGCGCAATCTGCTCAGCGAACAATTCATGCTGGACGGTTCCCTCAAGGTGGTTTCGCTCAGCAAGGCGGATTGCCAGGTGTTCGTCCGCATTACCCAGGTGGCTTTCTCGGAAGTCACGTCACGCTCCTACGACGACGAGGATGAAATCTTCGTACCGGATGAATGGCGTACTACGGTAACTGCGGAATTCTCCGTCATCATTCCGGGCCGGCGGGAAGCGCTGGTACCTCGGCGCACCGTGACCGGCAGCGCGAACTTTCAGGCGCCGGGAGATATGGACGCCAGCCGCCGCCGCGGCATCCAGCAGGCCTGCCGCGAAGCGGCCAAGCAGGTGGTGGAATTCACGACCACGGCATGGTGATGCCGCGCCGCCGCAGAAAGCGATACGGCATGGAACAGTGGGAGAAGAAAAACAATGTTGATCAGCGTCATCAAGAAAAGTCAGCTGTATTTCATCTTCTCCTTTGCGCTGATGATTTTCGGCGGAACGCTGCTGCTTAAACTGCCGTTTCTGT
>CASFXO010000131.1 GCA_949298665.1 uncultured Lentisphaeria bacterium | reverse complement strand
CCTGCCGGTTCCACCCGGTCAATCCCAGACCTTCCATGGCTTTCAGGTTCGGCTGCGGTACGGAGACCGCGGCCCGAAACAGCGCAGCGGAATCCCCGAAAAGCGGCGCATAGCGGGCAATGCCCACCCAGTATCCCGCCGCCAGCGCCGTTGCCGCGATCAACCAGACGCGCGGAATTCCGTTTTCGCGGAGCCGCCGTCGCATATACGTTTCCGCCAGCACCCCGAGGAACAGCCAGAAAACGGCGGCCGGCAGAAACCCGTACCGGTCCGCATAATCGGTGTTGGTAAAACCACCCCCCGTCGCAAGCGGCAGATACAATCCGCCGTAAACCAGCGCAAAACCGATGACCGTAAGCCGCCGGACCCGCAGTTTCCAGGCGATTCCCGCCAGAAGCATCAGCAGCACAATCCCAGCCGCCACCTCCGGCCAGACCGCCGACCAGTCAAACCGCGGATGAACAGGATTGAGCTGCCAGGGCCACAGCGCCGCCGCCAGATACCGGAAGAAATTTCCCGCCGCCACTTCCGGACGGAAAACACCGTTGCCGGCAAGCTCACGAAATGTCATTCCCACCGAAACCAGTGCCGCCAGCCCCCCCGCCAGCACCGGCAGCAGCAGCACCTTTCCATTGCGTCGCCAATCCTGCGGACGACGGCAGAAGGCATAAACCATCATCACCCCCGGAAGCGGCAGCACCCACGGCTTGCTCCAGATGGCCGGAAACATCAGACCCGCCGCCCCCGCCGCCCATCGTCTCCGCCGCAGTCCGCGCTGGAAAAGCCAGAATGCGCCGAAGGCGAACAGGGCGCTCAGTACGCCTTTGCGTTCCGCGATCCAGCACACGGTTTCCGCGCGGGCCGGGTTCCACGACCAGAGCAGCGTCAGTCCCAGCGCCAGGCGCGGGCGAATGCGGAACTCCCGGGCGATGCCGTACAGCAGTGCCGCCGTCACACCGTAGAGCACCAGCTGATGCAGCCGGCACAGTCGGGGAACCATCCCCAGAATCGTCCGGTCCACCGTGTGGGACAAAGTGGCGACCGGAGTATACACCGTCTGCAGATTGTGGGTGAACTGCCAGCACAGATCCCGGAACGACCAGCTCAGATGTTCGTGGTCCAGGAGAAAACCGCCGTCGTCCCATTCCGGCAGAAATCCACCTCCCAGTCCGGCCAGAAACGGCAGCATCGCCCCCAGCGCCGCCGCGCCGTACCAGAAAAGTTTCCGCGCCGTCTCCGGTTTCATGGTTTGCCTTTCCCCCCGAATGGGTTGGGTTTGCAGAATTTCTTACAGTAAACGCATTCCCCGCGGTTTTCAATCGCCGAACCCCTGTCCGCCGCGGAAAAAAATTGTAAAACACCTCAAGAAACAGTATAGTATCATACGACCATGATCTCACATAATGATGGAGTCACCGATACCATGAGAATGCCTGCTTTTCTGTTTTTTCTGATGGCCGCCGCCACAGTTGCGGCCGACATTCAGCCCTGCCGCCACAGCGAAGAACCGCATCGGGAAGTCGCCGCCTTTCTGGCCGCTTCCGCGCCGGACGCCGGAGCCCGCCAGGCCGCGGCCATCCGCGCCGCCCGGGAAGGCGACGGCACGGACCTTGAGGCGATCCGCAAGGGGCGGAACAGCGCCGCAGCAGCAGCGGCGACGGATGCGGCACTGAACATTGCGGACGCGGTGGTTCCATCCGCCTCCGGCGGGATTCCGATCCGGCTTTACACCCCCCGGGCAGCCGTCGGCGGGCAAAAACCGGCGGTCGTGCTTTATCTCCACGGCGGGGGCTGGACCATCGGCAGCATCAACAGCTGCGCCCGCTTCTGCCGGGCGCTCGCCACGGCTTCGGGCGCGGTCGTGGCCGCGATCGACTACCGGCTTGCCCCGGAACACCCCTACCCCGCCGCGCTGGAAGATACGCTGATCGCCCGGCAGTGGCTGCAGCAGCAGCTCGGCGCGGGACGGATTTATCTGGCCGGCGACAGTGCCGGCGGCAATCTCGCCGTCGCCGCCGCCATGCAGCTGGCGCAAAACCGTTCCACGGCGACGGTTTCGGGATTGATCCTCTTCTATTCGGTCGTCTACGCCGACGCCGACGGTTCGGATTCCTGGCTGCGCAACGGCAAAGGCTATGCGCTCGACGCGGAACTCATGGAGGAATTCAACGAAGCCTACGCGCCCGCCGAAGCCCGGCAACGCGATCCGCTCATCTCTCCGCTGCTCTCTCCGGCGCTGCATCTCCTGCCGCCGATCCTGCTGATCTCCGCGCAGTTCGACATCCTGCACGACCAGGGGCGGGAATTCGCCCGGCAGGCGGAAAAAGCGGGCGTCCCGGTCCGCGCCCGCTGTTACGAAGGCGCCTCTCACCTGTTCATCACCATGCCGGGGATGGACACGTATTTTCAGCGGGCGGTCCGGGACGCGGCGGAATTCATCCGCGCGGCGAAGAACTGAGCCGGCAGTGCCGCAGCCGCAGCGCGTTGCCGATCACCGACACGGACGACAGACTCATGGCCAGGCTTCCCGCCACCGGACTCAGCAGCCAGCCGAAAACCGGATAAAACACTCCCGCCGCCAGCGGAATCATCAGCACATTGTAGAAGAAGGCGAAGAAAAGATTTTCCCGGATATTCCGGTCGATCGCGGCACTCAGGCGCCGCGCCCGGCAGACGGCGGCGATGTCGCCTCCCGGCAGCGTGATTCCGGCACTCTGCATGGCCACGTCGGTTCCGGTCCCCATGGCAATGCCGACATCCGCCTGCGCCAGCGCCGCCGCGTCGTTGATGCCGTCGCCGACCATGGCCACCCGCAGATTCCGGGATTGATAGTCCTGAACGGTGTCGAACTTCTTCTGCGGCGTCGCCCCGGCCACCACGGTGTCGATGCCGAGTTCGCGCGCCGCCGCCCGGGCGGTATTCTCTTGATCGCCGGTCAACAGCACC
>CASFXO010000130.1 GCA_949298665.1 uncultured Lentisphaeria bacterium | reverse complement strand
TGCAAACGGCAGCGTCGCGTAGCGCAGCAGTTTGCCGGAGCCGTCGAAGACCGCATAATGCCGTCCGCCCGCCACATGAACCCGGTCGGGCAGGACCGCCACATGCTGCGGCAGGAACGGCAGATCCCGGCTCCATTGCGGCTGCAGACTGCCGTCGAGCGCCAGCACTTCCCGGTTGACGCTGATCAAGGCCGCACCCCATTTCCCGCCGGGCAGGAAATGGCCGCCGCGCCAGCTGGGAATGATCCGGCCCATGCTTTTATCGCCGGGACCGAGATTCACCTGATATTTGGGTTGTCCCCGGAAGTCATAGACGTTCATCCACAGGTACATGCCCTGTGCGTCGGCGATCAGTTCGGCACTGCCGTCGCCGTCGCAGTCGGCAACTTCCATATGGGTCCGGTACATGGAGCCGAACGTGGGAAAATTCTTGAATCCCCGCGACGTATCCTTGAACAGTGTCCGATTGGCGCCGCTGCGGGAGTTCACGCTCCACATGTAGATGCCGTCGGCGGCGCTGTGGCGCAACCCGACGGTTTCCACTGTGCCGTCCGGCGTCGGCAGCAGCGCCAGTTCCCGGGCGGGGCCCCAGGTCTGGGCATGGCGCTTGAGCAGCTGTCCCTGTCGGTCGACTTCCTCCATGGTGCAGGCGCTGCCGACATAGACGCGTTCGGCGTCCGCCGCCAGCGAGAAAACGCCGGGGTAGGCGCCCTTGAACCAGTAATATTTCTGCGACGCCTCGACTTCCGGCGCGAGTTGCGACGTGAAGGTCCAGCACTTTTTCCCGTCGAGGCCGAAGGCGGTGACGGATTCGTCCCGGCATCCGGCGATGATCCGGTCGCCCTGACGGACGGCGGCGGTCACCTGGGCGTTCAGCGTCAGGTTCCGGGTCTGTGCGCCCTGACGGTCCAGTTCGGCGAGGTACGGTCCCGAGGCGACCAGTACGCGGTCTCCGTCCGGTCGGAACCAGGAGATGTTTTCCGGGAATTCCGCCAGCTTCCGGGGAGCAAGGGATTCCGGAGCGGGGAAAGTGCGGGCGGTGGTTACGCTTTGCGGCGGACGGAGATTCTGCAACAGTTTTCGCCAGTTGCCGAAAGCCTCGTCGGCGCGGGAACTTCCCGTCAGGCGCCCGGACTCGGGCAGCCGGAACGTCTGACCGGAAAGGCGGATTTCCGTTGCCGGCGGTCCGCTGATTTCATAAGCGCCGTCGTCTTTCCAGTCGAGCAGTACCGGGGCCGTTGCCGACAGCAATCCGGTCAGTTCGGTTACGCCGCAGCCGCTGATCCGGTCCTGCTCCAGCACCAGCAGGTCGCCGTTGCCGACTCCGGGATAAGCGCCGGTGAAGGCCAGCGCCGGCGCGGGCAGACGCAGCAGCGCCGCATGCGGTCCGATGGGAGAAACCGCGATCGGTGTGGATTCTCCGGCTTCGGCGGCGAGGGTGAAGACGGTCTGCGGGCGGTCCAGCCGCACTTTGGCGGCGGCGCCGTCGCCGCTGCGCTGGAGGATTTCCGCGCCGCCGGAAACGATTTCGGTCCAGCGGGCGGCGGCGGGGACGAACGCCAGATTCATCGCGCCGATCCACGCGGTATTGGATTC
>CASFXO010000129.1 GCA_949298665.1 uncultured Lentisphaeria bacterium | reverse complement strand
TATCATTATTTTTCAGGTGCCGTGGCTGGATGACGCGGGCGAAATTCAGGTCAATACCGGATACCGGGTCCAGTTCAACAGCGCCATCGGCCCCTACAAGGGCGGATTGCGTTTTCACCCGTCCGTCAATCTCAGCATCCTGAAATTTCTCGGCTTCGAGCAGATTTTCAAAAACAGCCTGACCACACTGCCCATGGGCGGCGGCAAAGGCGGCAGCGACTTCGATCCCAAGGGCAAATCCGACCGCGAAGTCATGGTTTTCTGTCAGAGCTTCATGCGGGAACTCTTCCGCCATATCGGCCCCTCGACCGACGTCCCCGCCGGAGACATCGGCGTCGGCGCCCGGGAAATCGGCTACCTCTTCGGCCAGTACAAGAAAATCGTCAATTCTTATGACAGCGTCCTCACCGGCAAGGGCGTCAACTGGGGCGGCAGCCTGATCCGCCCCGAAGCCACCGGCTACGGCAACGTCTATTTCGCCACCGAAATGCTCCATACCCGCGGCGCCTCCTTCGACGGCCGCCGCGTTCTGATTTCCGGCTCCGGCAACGTCGCCCAGTACGCCGCCAGAAAAGCCGCCGAACTCGGCGGCAAAGTCATCTCCATGTCCGACTCCGGCGGCACGGTGATCGATGAAGACGGCATCGATGCCGAAAAACTCGCCTTCATCATGGAACTCAAAAACCTGCGCCGCGGCCGCATCAGCGAATACGTCCGACAGTATCCTTCCGCCCGGTTCGTCCCCGGCGAACGACCCTGGCGCCTGGCTCCCGCGGACATCGCATTGCCCTGCGCCACCCAGAACGAACTGGACGGCGCCGACGCCCGTGAACTGGTCAAGAACGGCTGCATCTGCGTCTCCGAAGGCGCCAACATGCCCTCCACGCTGGAAGCCACCGAAATCTTCCTCGGCGCCGGTGTCCTTTTCGGGCCCGGCAAAGCCGCCAACGCCGGCGGCGTCGCCACCAGCGGCCTGGAAATGAGTCAGAACTCCATCCGCCTCAACTGGACCGGCGAAGAAGTCGACCAGCGGCTGCGCAGCATCATGGTCAACATTCACAATGCGGCACGCCGCGCCGCCTCCGAATTCGGTCAGCCGGACAACTATGTGCTCGGCGCCAACATCGCCGGCTTCCGCAAGGTGGCCGACGCCATGATCGACCTCGGCATCTGACGCGGCCGCACCGCCTGTCGAACGCGGCTTTACGGGAACGCCCTCCACCGGAGACGTTCCCGTATTTTTTTCGCACCGAAGGATTTTTCCAACTTTCGGATAATTGCCGCTTGCCTATTGCCGAAGCCACGCTATATTGATTTCCAGATGGTTTTTAAACCTGTTATCAAAGGAGTTTAAAAAATGACTGTTTCCGTTCACCCCGCCATTCGCCCGGAACTGGATCCGGAATACATTCCGGCCGTGTTGTGGAACCGCGAATACCGCCGCATGGTCAAGGAATCCGGCAACGGCATCGATATCACGATTGCGCTGTACCGCCCCAACGGCACCATCTCCACATTGAAAACCGCGATTTTCCCGCATACCGGCGATGCGGCCGCGCTCAATGTGAAATATGTGGAACGGCTGATCAAGTTCCTGCTCTGGATGAAAGGCGGCTACAAAGTGCTCATCGCCGGTTGCGACGCCCTGGCCGACGACATCCGGAAAATCTATGCCGCGGACGGCGCACGCGCCTTCGACTACAAAATCATGGGCGAACGCATTTACGGCCGCCCCTTCGAGGTGGTCGCCGCGCCGGCTTCCGCCGCGCCGGAATCCCACGAAATTTCCATGAAGCTCGGCGGACACCTCGACGGCTGCCGGATCGGCTTCGACCTCGGCGGCTCCGACCGGAAGTGCGCCGCCACCATCGACGGCAAAGTGGTTCATACCGAAGAAGTCGTGTGGGATCCCTATTTCCAGAAGGATCCGGAATATCATCGCGCCGGCATTCTCGATTCGCTGCGCCGCGCCGCCGAAAAACTGCCGCGGGTGGACGCCATCGGCGGTTCCGCCGCGGGCGTGTACGTCGACAACCAGCCGCGCATCGCTTCGCTTTTCCGCGGCGTGCCCGAGGACGTCTTCAAAAAGACCGTCGTCCCGATGTTCGATGAGATCAGTAAGGTTTACGGTGTTCCCTTCATCGTCGCCAACGACGGCGAAGTAACCGCCCTGGCCGGCGCCATGTCCATGGAAGCCACCGGCGTGATCGGTATTTCCATGGGCACCAGCGTGGCGGCGGGTTATGTCAACCTCAACGGCAACATCACCGACTGGCTGAACGAACTGGCCTTTACGCCTGTGGATTACCGGGAGGACGCCCCCGCCGACGAATGGTCCGGAGATATCGGCTGCGGCGTGCAGTATTTCTGTCAGCAGGGGGTGGCGCGTCTGGCCAGGGTCGCCGGGCTCGGCTTCCCGGCGGACATGCCGTTCCCGAAACAGCTGGAAGCGGTGCAGGCGCTGATGAAGGAAAAAGATCCCCGCGCCGCGGCGATCTACCGGACGATCGGCGTCTGCTTCGGGTACGCGATCGCGCATTACGCGGAATTCTACGAAATCCGCAATCTGCTGATCCTCGGCCGGGTCTCCTCCGGCGAAGGCGGCGAGGTCATCATCGCCGAAGCCCGCCGGGTGCTGGAAACCGAGTTCCCGGAACTGGCCCGGCAGATCACCTTCCGCGTGCCGGACGAAAAATTCAAACGCCACGGACAGGCCGTCATTGCCGCCAGTCTGCCGGAAATCAGAAAATAATCCCCGCGGGCAAAATCAGGAAGGACCACAAAGATGAAAACGTTGATTCGCAACTGCCGTCTGATCTCCCCCGACGTCGATCTTCAGAACGCCTCGATTCTGATCGAAGATACCAGGATTGCGCGGATTTTCGTCGCGGGTGATCCCCTGCCCGGCGCGGACCGGGTAATCGACGCCACGAATCTGATGGCGCTGCCGGGGTTTATCGACATTCACTGTCACGGCCGTTCGGGCGTCGACTTCAGTGATGCGACGGACGCCGCGATCACCACCATCGCGACGGATAAGCTCAAGGAAGGGGTAACCACGCTGCTCCCGACCACGCTGACCCTGCCGGAGGAACAACTGGCCGCCGCGATGCAGACGGCGCGTCATTATGTCGAGGCCGGGTCTCCGGGCTGCAAAGTCCCCGGAGTGCATCTGGAAGGACCGTTCATCAACCCGAAATGCCTCGGGGCGCAGAATCCGGCTTATGTCCGCACACCGGACATTCGGGAAGTATTGCGTCTGGCGGCCATTTTTCCGGTGCTGAAAGTCTCCTATGCGGTAGAGGTCGAAGGCGGCGCACAGTTCGCCGCGGATCTGCTCTCCTGCGGGATCACGCCGTCGTGCGTCCACAGTGCGGCAACGTATTCGGACTTCCGGAAGGCCTATGACCACGGATTGGTCAATTTGAGCCACTACTGCAATCAAATGACGGCCCTGCATCACCGGGACATCGGTCTGGTCGGCGCGGGACTGCTGCACCGGGAGGTGTTCATCGAATTCATCTGCGACAAACTCCATATCTGTCCGGATATGATCAAACTGATTTTCCAGTTGAAAGGTGCGGAACACATTCAGTTGATCAGCGATGCAATGCGCGCCTCGGGGCTGCCGGACGGGCCGTCCGACCTGGGCGGTCTGGCGGTGATCGTCAAGGACGGTGCGGCGCGGCTGGCCTCCAACGGCGCGCTTGCCGGAAGTACGCTGCAACTGGCGGATGCCCTGCGCAACGTGGCGGAAGTTACCGGATTGCCGCTGCGGGAACTGGTGAAATCGACCTCCTGGACCCAGGCGCGGGCGCTGGGGCTGTCCGGAGTGGGCCGTCTGGCGCCGGGTTATGC
>CASFXO010000128.1 GCA_949298665.1 uncultured Lentisphaeria bacterium | reverse complement strand
CTTCCGGCAAGATTCTGCGGCTGCTGGATCCTGCCGACGGCCGGGTGCTCTGGCAGCGCGAGACCTCCGGAGCAATCGGCCGTCTCGCCTGGTGGCCGGAGGCCGGACTGCTGCTGGCCGGTTGCATGGACGAAAAACTGTGCGCGTGGGATCTTCAGGGCGCACCCCGCTGGACGTTCACTTCGGAGATGGCTCCGGAAATGCAGCAGTTCGGGCCGTATCATCATAAATCGGCGGTGCCGGGAATCCGGAGCCTTCTACCGCGCGGCGATGTGCTGTACGTCGGCAGTGCCGGCACCGTGGAGGTGCTGAATGCGCAGGGGCAGCTGCGGAAGCGTCTGTATGTGCTGTACGGTCCGGTGGAGGAAATGATTCCCGTGCCGGAAAGCGATGACGTGCTGCTCCGGCGTCTGTCCGGTGGCTGGCCGAGTCTTCATCGCCTGTCGAAGGATCTGAAACTTTCTCCGATGGGATGGAACCGGGGATTGCAGGATGACCTTGGCTCTTTTGGGTTCGGTCAGGTATCGCAGCAGTTTGTGCTGTATTTCCGGAACAGCGGCGGTGAATGGCGGGTGGCGAACGTGTTCAACGGCGTTCAGAACCGTCTGGTGCTGCGTGATGCCGACGGCAAGGCGTTGAACGAGGCGAACTTCGGCGTCGGCAAGACGGCCGCTTCCGCCACGCCGTGTTATGACCGGCCCGCCCTGATCGATACGACCATGCGCTGCGCCGCCGTGGTTGATCTCGACCGGGACGGGGCGACGGATATCATCGTCGCCACCGCCAACGGCAAGGTGTATGTCTTCGACCAGCAGTTGCAACTGCGCCGGATTCCGGCGTTGCCCGCCGGACCGCGCACGCTGGTGGTGGCGGACGGCGTCCTGTATTTCGGACTGGACGACGGCGCGATCGTGCGGCTCGAAGGCAACGGACCGCTGCAGCAGGTCGGGCATCTGTCCGGCGCGGTGCTGACGCTGGACCGGATCGGCGACCGGCTGCTGGCCGGATCCGCCGCGGGTGAATTGCAGGCGCTGGATCTGCGCCGGAACTGAACCGGCAGGAAACCAGGCAAACGGCTGCCGGAGTTTTTCCGGCAGCCGTTTTTATTTGGCGGCGGTGGCGGCGGGGGGAGGCGTGGGGGATTTTTCGATGCCGGAGAGCGGGCCGTCGAAAATGACCTTGCCGTCTTTGCCGGTCTGCCGGAGATGCAGCCCGACCGCCCCGGTCCGGTTGAACCGCAGTTCCCAGCGGGTGCCCGCCGGATCGGTCAGACGGACGCCGTCGCACTCGCCGTCGCGGAAGAGTTCGGTGTCCACCATCCGTTCGGTTCCCGGCAGGGCGGCCTGCAGGACATGGAGAAATTCGGTGCGTTCCCGCGGGATGGCGTCGCTGACTTCCAGCCGCCATTTGCCGGTCAGACGGTAGGTTTTGTCCCAGTCCGGCGAATCGTTGATTTCCCAGTTCCGCCCCGAGGCGAAAAATTCCCGGCCCGGGCCGCCTTCCTGATGGAAAACGGCTTTTTCCGGCAACAGGGTACGGATGAAGAGCACGCCGTCGTGTTCGGCGCGGCGGGTGCGCGTGTCGATTTCGGCGGGGCGATTCTGCGTATGGAGCAGGAATTCCTTTTTCTGGTCCGGTTTGACCGAGGTGACGCGGTCGTAGATGACGAAAAGGTCGGGTTTGAGCCAGACGAACTGGCGGACGGCCTCCCGGCATTTCTCCGCGGAATAGTCGGCGGTGGCGTCGCCTGCGGCGTAGAGGAAATCCGGCGTGCTGCGCAGGGCCAGCGCCCGGGCTTTCTCCTTGTTGTTCTGGCCGCCGTGGTTGTAATAGGTTTTGCCGTCCGGCTTGTAACCCCACGCCTTCCAGAAGGGGGCCACCGGTTCCCGGTCCTGATGGATCAGCAGGGTGTTGTGGGCGACGCTCTGGGCGGCGTACATGTGGTGATGCGCCGTTTCGCAGCGGCTGCCGGCGTCGAGGGCGAGGAAGTTCTTCTTGTAGATGATGAAGCTCAGTTCGTCGTAATGCTGATGGTTGCCGTTGGCGGAGCCGAAACGGAAACTGGCGAACGTATCGTTCTCTCCGGTACCGGAACGCATGAACAGAACTCCGAACGAGGGTGCGTGGAAATACGGTCCGTACTGGATCTTTGACGGATCGGCCGCGGCGACCCGGTCCGGATCGAAACCGGTCAGCAGGAAGGGCAGAAACGGATAGCGCGGCAGCAGTTTCCGCTGTTTTTCCGGAAGCCGGGACATCAGGGCGTAGGCCTGTTCCGCCTTGTCCGGATGCGCCGCGCCGTAGAAGTGGACCGACTGCGCCAGATGGGTATACATTTCGTAACAGGAAAGCATATTGTCCCGGTGTTCGAGGTCGCCGAGTCCCCAGTACAGAAATTTCCCGCTCGGGTCCAGCCGGATGGCCGACCACTCGAACCAGGTGGGATAATCGCACATCTGGGTCCAGCGGGTGCTCAGGTCGTCGCCGAAAGCGGCTTTCCAGGTGTGGAGAAAGTTGAACGTGGCGTAGGGATAGGCGCCGAAGCTGTAGCCGACCGTGACGGCCGCGAGCAGGCCGGAGCCGCCGGAAACCCGTTCCCGGTAATCCATCATATCGACGAAGAGCTGCGCCCCGCGGCGCAGCATTTTCTCCGCGCGTTCGTCGTCGATGCCGGTTCCCGCCGCGGCGATTCCGGCGTACCATTCGAGGCTGCGCTCGCCGTAGTTGCCGTCGGTGGGGCCGCCGATGGTGCGGCGGAATTTGTAGGTGCCGTCCGGCTGGGACTGCGTAATGTAATCCAGCATCGGCAGCAGCAGCTCCCGGCGTTCATCCGGGGTGAGATCGTTGTAGATCCAGTCCCAGGCGGCGAGGGCGTTCACCCGGGTGTTGCCGAGCAGGTCGGCCCAGACGCCGGCGCGGGCGGTCCAGGCGAGAACGTGATTGGCGAGTTTCAAATACGCCTTGGTTTTTTCAAGATAGCGTTTCTCTCCGGTGAGCAGATGGAGCAGGGCGGCGCGCACCGCCTGATCGCTGCCGTTGTAGCGGAACAGCATGGTGCCCTGCTGCGAGGGGTTGTGCGGTTTGATGGTGCCGTCCGGCAGCTGGTCGAAGAGGTCGGTTTTCAGAATGACCGGAGCGTCGTCGGGGAGGGCGTCCACCTCCTTTTTCAGGGCGTCGAAATCCGCTTTGGAGACGGTGGCTGCGCGTTCCCGCAGCGCGGGCAGCATGTCCGCGTTGAGAAACAGCCGGGGGTGGTCGGGACGCAGCCGCTGGAGCCATTGACCGTCGCGCAGCAGCCCGGTGTCGTCGCCCGCCGCAACCGGAGAAACGGCGGCGAGCACGCTCCAGACGAGCCCTCCCAGGAATCGTAATTTCCACATGCGAAGACCTCCTTCTGATTCAATTTCCATCGGTGTGAAGAAAATATGACACCACCGGCGGAAAAATGCAAATTTTCCGCCGGCTCCGAAGTTCAGGCGCCCCGCTCCGGGCGATCAGAGGGAAAATTCTTCGAGACGGACCAGTCGCTCTTCATCGCAGCTGCGGTCCGCCGCCAGCGCCAGGCGCGTGGCGGTGACCCCGTCTCCGAGGCAGCTGATCGGTATGCCGTTCATGTCGATGCAGTCGAAGAAATCATTGAGCACCAGCGCGTCGCCGCCGCCGTGCCATTCGGCGAGCCGGGAGGAGCGGTCGATCACTTCGCCGGTGCGGTAGTTGGTCAATTCGATTTTGCCGCTCTGATATTCGCCTTCGAGCATGGCGGTGGTGCC
>CASFXO010000127.1 GCA_949298665.1 uncultured Lentisphaeria bacterium | reverse complement strand
TACAAGAAAAACAACGCCGGCATTCAGGTCATCGGCTGCCCGAAAACCATTGACGGCGACCTGAAAAACGAATGGATCGAGGCCTCCTTCGGATTCGACACCGCCTGCCGCGTTTACAGCGAGCTGATCGGCAACATCGGGCGTGACGCCAATTCCGCCAAGAAATACTGGCACTTCATCAAACTGATGGGGCGCTCCGCCTCGCATATCGCGCTGGAATGCGCCCTGCAGACCCAGCCCAACATCGCCATCATCTCCGAAGAGGTGGCTGCCAAGGGCATGACGCTCGGGCAGATCGTCGACGACATGGCGAAGGTCGTGGCCGCCCGCGCCGCCCGCAAATGCAATTTCGGCGTCGCGCTGATCCCCGAAGGGCTGATCGAATTCGTGCCGGAAGTCAAGAAACTCATCGCTGAACTCAACGACCTGCTGGCCCAGGAGGCCGAGGCTTTCGGCAAACTGACCGACGCCGATGCCAAGACCGCGTTCGTCGCGGCGCGGCTGTCCGCCGGTTGCGCGGCGGTTTTCCAGTCGCTGCCGAAGGGGATTCAGGCCCAGCTCTGCAACGACCGCGACCCCCACGGCAACGTTCAGGTGTCGTTGATCGAAACCGAAAAAATGCTCGCCGAAATGGTCAAGGCCCGGCTGGCCGAAATGGCCGCCGAAGGCAAATACAACGGCAAATTCAGCACGCAGACCCATTTCTTCGGCTATGAAGGCCGCTGCGCCGCGCCGTCGAATTACGACGCGGATTACTGCTACAGTCTGGGGTACACCGCCGCCGCGCTGATCGGCGCGGGCAAGACCGGTTACATGGCCAACGTGCGCAACACCATGCGCCCGGCCTCCGAATGGATCGCCGGCGGTATTCCGATCACCATGCTCATGAACGTCGAACGCCGCCACGGCCACGACAAGCCGGTGATCCGCAAGGCGCTGGTGGAGCTGGACGGCAAGCCGTTCCGGACCTTCGCCTCCCGCCGTGCCGAATGGGCGACGGAGACCGCCTACGTCTATCCCGGCCCGATTCAGTATTTCGGTCCGTCCGAGGTCTGCGACCAGGTGACCCGGACGCTGGAACTGGAAAAGGCGTGACCGCGGTGGAAAAGACAGCTCAATCGCTGGACGTCCGGTACGTCGCCGATCTGGCGCGGCTGGAAATCGCCCCCGAGGCGCTGGAGCGGCTGCAACGCGATATGGAATCGATCGTCGGCTATATTGCCGAGCTCAGCGAACTGGACGTAACCGGAGTGGAACCCACTGCGCACGCCGTGCCGCTGGCGAATGTCTGGCGTGAAGACGTGGCCGGAACGCCGCTGGGACGGGAGGCCATGCTGGCCGACGCGCCCGCCGACCTGCATGGAGAAATCATCAAGGTGCCGCAGGTGTTGCCAGGGCAAGGAATGAATTGATCATGAGCATGACGGATTTCACCATTCACCATCTGGCCGGGCAGCTCGATCGCGGCGAATTGTCCGCGGTGGAGCTGGCGGAGGAGTGTCTCCGCCGCGTTGCCGACCGGGACGGAGAAATCGGCGCATTTCTTGCCGTTGATGCCGATCATGTCCGCACTGCCGCCGCCGAATCCGACGCCCGCCGGGCTGCCGGAAAGGCCCGGAGTCCCTACGACGGGATTCCGATCGGCATCAAGGATTGCATCGCCACCGCCGGGGAACGCTGTTCCTGCGCCTCCCGGCTGCTGGAGACGGTGGTGTCGCCCTACGACAGCACCGCGGTCGCCCGGCTGCGGGCCGCCGGGTTCATTCCCTTCGGGCGGCTCAACATGGACGAATTCGCCATGGGGTCCAGCTGCGAAAACAGCGCTTTCCGGAAGACGGCCAATCCGCACGATCCTGCCCGGGTGCCCGGCGGCTCCTCCGGCGGCTCCGCCGCGGCCGTCGCCGCCGGACTGGTGCCGGCCGCGCTGGGGTCGGATACGGGCGGTTCGATCCGCCAGCCCGCCGCCTTCTGCGGAATTACCGGACTCAAGCCGACTTATGGACGGGTTTCCCGGTATGGTCTGGTGGCCTTCGCCTCGTCGCTGGATCAGATCGGGCCGATGACGCAGGATACGCGGGATGCCGCGATTCTGCTGGATGTGCTGGCGGGGCACGACCCGCTGGATTCGACGTCGCTGCCGACGGCGGCGGGCGGATTCGCCGACGCCGTGTGCGGGGCGGGAAAGGATTTGAAAGGGGTGCGCATCGGGTTGCCCCGGGAATATTTCGGGGCTGAAGGACTGAGCCCCGCCGTGGCGAAGGTCGTGAACGACGCGGTGGCGCGGGTGCGTTCGCTCGGCGCGGAAACGGTGGAGGTGTCTTTGCCGCATACCCGTTACGCGGTGGCGGTTTACTATATCATCGCCACGGCGGAGGCCAGTGCCAATCTGGCCCGTTTCGACGGGATTCGCTACGGTGTGCGGGTGGAAGCGCCGGATCTGGTGGACACTTATTTCAAGACCCGCGGCGCCGGATTCGGCGACGAGGTCAAGCGGCGCATTCTGCTGGGGACCTACGTGCTTTCCAGCGGTTATTACGATGCCTACTATCTCCGGGCGCAGAAGGTGCGCACGCTGATCCGCCGCGATTTCGAGGAGGCGGCGAAGCTGTGCGATGTGATGCTGACGCCGGTAACGCCGACGGTGGCGTTCAAGTTTCAGGAAAAAAGCGATCCGCTGCAGATGTATCTGTCGGATATTTTCACCATTGCCTTGAACCTTGCCGGCAACTGCGGGATCAGTATTCCCGCCGGTACCGATCCCGAAACCGGAATGCCGGTCGGTGTGCAGTTTCTGGCGCCGGCGCTGGAAGAGGCGCGGCTGCTGCGCACGGCGCGGATCTTCGAAGCGAATCGGTAAGGGAAGAGGAGCCTGTGAGGATGAAGCGGTCCGTCTGGATGGTTTCGATATGGATGCTGGCGCTGATCGCCTGGCCGCGTCCGGCGGCGGCCCTGCGCACCGGTGACGATGCCGTCGAACTGAAGGTTGATTTCCTGGCCAACGGCCCGGTATCTCTGGTTCCGGCCAAGGTGGACAGGGACCGGGCAAATCAGCTCAGAGTGCTGGTCATTTTCCGGGCGGACGCGGCGGTGGGGGGGGGATTGCTGCCGTTGCTGTACGATCTGCAGCACCGTTTTCCGAACGTGAAGATGGTGGCGCTGTGTCCCGATACGGAGGAGGTGGCGAAAGCGTTTTTCGCCACGCTTCCGAATCCGAATTTCGCCACGGCGCTGGACCGGACCCGGCAGACGACCGCCCAGTACATGGCGGGAAGCGCGATTTTTCCGAAGGCGTTCGTGATCGATTACCGCGGCCGGATCATCTGGGACGGCGAGGCGGTCGATCTCGGGGAAATGCTGGAATCGTTTGCCGCGGGCACCTATGACGAATCGCGTCAGCGGAAGATTTCTCCGGCGCTGGAGGAACTGCAGTCCCGGATGCGCAGCGGCGAGGACCGTATGGCCGAATATGCCATGCAGCGGGTGCTGGAACAGGACCCGGCCAATGCCGCCGCATTGCGCATGCGGGTGTTCATGCTGGAAAACACCGAACGGGTCGACGAAGCGTGGCGGCTGCTGGAACGACAGTTGAAAGCCGCGCCGAAAGAACGCAAACTGTATTTGATGCAGCTGGACTTCGCGTCCCGGCAGGGACGCTATGCGGACCGGATACCGGAGGTCGTGGCAGCTTACATGAAGAACGTGCCCGCCGATCCTGCCGGGGATGGGGCGGTGGGATGGCTGCTGCTGACCCGCTACCCGTTCGACGCCGCGGCGCTGCGGGACGCCGGGAAACTGGTGGACCGGATCGCCGCCGGACGTCAGGGGCGGGCGGAGACGCTGGCGGACGCCGATGCATGGAATCTGGCCGCGCTTTACGCCGCCCGGACCGGACGGCTCGATCAGGCGCTGGAGTACCAGCGCAGGGGGACCGCGCTGCTGGAAAAATTCGCCCCGCACCGGGTCTCCGCGTCCAAAGCGTTTGAAGAATATTACGCCGCCGCCGGAAAGGCCGGTCAGGAGAAGACGCCATGAAACGATATGTCGTTCCAGTTCTGCTCGCGTGCTGGATGCTGGCAACGGGCGGCTGCCGGGTCTGGCAGAACTGGTTCTGCCCCTTGAGCGATCTGGACCAGAAGACCAGTCTGACCAATTTGAAAATGATCGGGCTGGCCGTCGCCGTTTATCAGGATTCGAATGACGGAGCTCTGCCCGGCGTGTCCGGCGCCGCCGGATTGTCCGTAGTTGGAGAGGGGATTCATCAGCCCCGGACATTCGTCGCCCCCTTCGATGAGGAAGCAACGCCGTCGACGCCGCCGTTGACGGAACAGAATACCTCCTACGCCTTTCTTGCCGGCGGCGAAAACTGGCCGATGGATGGAAAAGTTCTGCGGCGGGCGTCCAGCATCCCCGTGGCGCTGGAGAAACCCTGGCTGCGGAGCGACGGAAAAGTCGGGGTTCTCTTCCTGGATGGCCACGTGGCGCTGATCGCCGGGGATTTCGACGATTGCGAAGCGGTCGTGCGCCATCTGGAGGATGACGGTGCCGCCGCGGCTGCCGTCTGGGAAACGCTGCGTGCCAATGCCCGTGCGGTCGACGCCTCCATCCAACCTTGACGTGCGCATTTTTCGTCCAGGGCCCTTTTTCGAAGTCCGGCTCCGTTTCCGGACGACGGCCGTCGGTGTGACAGACGATTTTCCTCGTATTTCCGCTCAGGGCCAGACGGCGGAGTCGAGCAGACGCCGCGAGAGACGCCGTCCCAGCAGAAAATGTTTACGGTCCGGATACCAGAGCACGGGATCCCCTTCCACGTGGGTCAGACTGCTGTAAAGTGCCAGGTCGCAGCGTCCGTTGAGGGGCACATTGTCGCTGTCCATGAAGGCGATGGGCGCGGAAAATTCCAGCGGCTGCCGGGCCTCCGGACGAAAGCGGCCGCGCAGCAGGTAAACGGGGCGGCGGCAGTTGGATTCATGGTTGATCCAGGGGCCGAAATTCCCGTCGTGGTTGTGAATGAAAAGCGCATATTCCTCCCGGCCGATCCGGTAGCATGGACAGGGACTGAGCGGATGGCGGATGACCGGCGCATGGTCCCGGTAGCGCAGTGCTTCCGGTGTGCTCCAGCTTTCACCGCCGTCGGCGGAGAGACTCCAGACGGGACAGCCGGCAACGGAACGCATGACGGCGAAGATACGGCCGTCCGGCAGTTCCGAGAGCGTGGCTTCCTGCAGGGCGGAGAGCTCCGGGTAGTTGGGATTGGGATAGCGCAGCGTGCGGCCGTGATCCGTCAGATTGGTGATGCGCAGCCGGCCGGGGGGGACGTCGTCGTCGATGTTTTCAAAGCGCAGGATGTCGACCACCGTGTGCCAGTTGATCCATGGCCCCGGAGGGACGGTGTAACGGGAGGGGCTGACTCAGCGGGTGATGCCGGCCAGATAACGGCCGTCGCCGAACCGCAGGGGTTTCTGCCAGATGATGACGCTGGGCGGCATGGCGGGATCGGTGGAATCCCAGACGGTGGCCGGCATCGGGACTGCCTGCGGTTCGGACCAGGTGGCGCCGTTGTCGTCGCTGAAAATGCCGGTCATGATGCCGGTGGTGTGTCTGCAGATGTCGTTGACGCCGATGTGCCGGACGTACAGGACGTAAATACGACCCGACCGGCTGACCAGCGGAAAGGCCCAGCTGCACATGTTTTTGCCGGTGTCCGGATCGATGTCGTGCCCGGCAAGCAGCCGGGGGCGGCTCCAGACGCGGGCATGGCGGTCGGATTCGGCGAAGACGATGTGCTGGTCGTAACGGCCTTCGAAACTGGACTGGGTCCAGACCGCGGCGAAAGTGCCGTCGCGGCGTTCGAAGACCAGAAAGTGTTCATTGGCGGCGTCCGGCGGATTGTCGTTCCCCTGCGGAATGAATACGATATGGTCCGGACGGGTGCGTTGGAGTTCGATCAGGTCAGGCATCGCGTTTTCCCCAGCGTTTGAAGTCCTGCTTTTCCAGAACGTGTTTCAGTTGTTCGATCATGTCGGCGATCCGCCGTCGTCGTTCAAGCAGTTGTCCGGGGGAACGGATGTAGGTGACGGCATCGGTGACGATTTCGTCCGGGACGGTGGTGAGGTCCCGGGCTTCCTTCACCAGCGCCGCTCCTGCGGGTGTGCGGTAAACGGGCAGGTTCTCGACCTTCTTCAGGTAGTGTTTCAGCAGCGCCAGGTATTCATAGTCCTCCAGGCCGTCCCGCAGCGCGAAGAGCCGGATGGACGGATGCGGTTTCCGATCTTTTCCGGGATAAAGCAGAATGCCGTCGCCGTTGGTATGAATCCACACACTCCAGTAGAATTCATGACGGCTGAGGTTCCAGTCGCCGTCCTCCGGCCATTCCTTTTCCGGCACGCCCCTGAACCAGGCGGACGACCAGTAGAGGAACCCGGTCGCGCCCACTCTGGCCGCCATCCACGGCAGGATCCGGTGTTCGATTGCCGGCCGGTCGACGAACAGATTGGCCGCGGGGGGAATCGGCGAGCAGCAGGTATAGATCCAGAGTTCGTCCCCCGCCTTGCGGCGCTCCTGAAAAAAGGGATGAAACGCGCCGGAAATTTTGGGACACCAGATATCGACGGCTCCCGCCAGAACCGGAGCGTCGCCGCTGATGGTCTGCATAATGCGGACGCCGGGGATCGCCTGTTTCACCTCCAGATAGGTTCGGCGGAGCTGCTGCAGCAGTTCCTGATCGCCGACTTTCGGTTCGTCGCATCCGTACAGGAGGCGGTTGGGGGGCAGACCCGCATCCCGCCATGCGGCGGCAACGACTTCCGGCTGCATGCCGGTCACCAGCTCCGGTCCGGTCCGGCCGCCGTCCATACGTTTACGCATGGTGACGGCGCTGGGCAGCCGGAAAAAGTGAAAACTTTCCGGCACCACCAGCGGCGCCAGCGCCTGAACATTTTTCTGAACGACGGCCGGATCAGGAACGAGCGGCCGGTCGGGTAGAGATTGCATGTACGCGGTGCCCAGTTCCTTGGGGGGCATACGGTTTCGGGTGAGGAACAGGGCCCATTGCCGCCATTCTTCATCGCTGAACGGTTCAGCCGTTCCGGACGCGTTCCGATAGAATGCCGCGATCGGGTCGGGGTACAGCCCGACCGGCACTTTCAAGGTGCCGGGAAACGGCAGCACGAAATCCCGCACCCTCAGCTGGAGCGGAATTTCCTTCCGCTCGCCGTCTTCCGCCGTCAGCCGGACAGTGCTGCGGTACACACCGGGCTGTACCTCCCCGCGAACTGAGACATTGAAAAACAGGACGCCGCAGCGTTCCGGTGTCAACGTGATCTCCGTCGCGGCGAAGAGCGGGTCCGGCCACAAGCCCACCCGGGATACGGCGTAGGACGGATTGCCGGTCCGGACGTATCCCACCCGGAACACGTCCACGGCAATGCCGTCGACGGGGAAGGAGTCGACCGTCACGCGCACTCGCCGGGACGGTTTTCCGGGGCGCGGCGGCAGCACCAGCTGGAAGGACTCGGACTCATTGCCCGCCAGATCCAGAACGATCCGCGAACGTCGCACACCGTCCAGATTGGAGCCGTCGGGCAGGATTTTTTCCATGGGGGCAGGGATTTCCACCTCCAGGCCCGCGAGGCGCGGCGCCGACACTCCGGCGAAGACGGCAAGGATCATGAGAAAACAGAACATGTTGCGGGGCCCCGGGGGGAAAGTTTGACTTTGCCGTTTCCGGAGTCGAGGAAGGAAACCGGCGAGCGTTCCGTTTGGCGGCGAATACCGGAACGGACGGAGGCAGGTTTGTTCAATGCAGGAAAGGTGGGATTCCTGTTCCGGGGGGGGCGGCGGCACTCCCGCGCGGGAGTGCGTTCCAACGGCGGCGGCATGAAGCGGCGGGGACGGTGGCCGCGGGATCAGCGGCGGGCGTTGTCTCATAGCGTGTTTCCTGTTGGTTTCTGCGCTTCTGGTTTCTCCTGGTAATGATAGTGATTTCCGCCGGAAAGTCAATCTTGTTGTTGTGTGAAATCAAGACATATTGCAGGAAAATAAAGACATGACAAAAATGATTAAAAAAATATTTTAATTGAAAACAATGTGGTTATGTGATAAGTTCTGCCACCGGGCAGGCCGGAGGATTCGGCCGGTCCCGTTATGAGAAAAGGACAATCCTGCATGGAGCAACCCTACAGTCCGGGATATCTGAATCAGCTGCTGCGGAGCGATCCGGAAGGATTCTCCCGGGTCGCCGACATTACACCGGAACTGGCGACGGTGGCCGGTCCCCTCAGTGTGGGCGAAAGCTCTTTTTCAGTAGTGGACATCCACTGGGTGACCAATGCGCTGTCGCCGGCGCCGGAGGGGGCGTTTCATCGGCACGATTTCGTAGAGCTGCAGGTGGTGTTTCTCGGCACCGGAAGGGTTCTGGCGCCGGGACGGAGCGAATATTTTCAGCCCGGCACCTTTTCTCTGACCGGTCCGGACATGCCGCACACCTGGGTGCCGCTCCGGCCGCCGATGGCTTTGTTGATTATCTGGCTGATGCCGGACGGCCGTCGGAACGAATCATTCGGAACGGAAGAGGAAATCGGAGATGCCGGGCTGCTCCTGACCGGGAATGAACGTCTGGTGTTTCCGCTGCCCGCATTCGCCGCGGCCGCGCTGGACGCCATGCTGGAGCTGTTGCCGGAACGAACGCCGGAAACGCAGGCGGTGATCCGTCAGATCTTCCGTGCCTTTTTTTATTCTCTGCTGCATGTGCTGCGTCCATCGGGCGGCAGGACGGGGAGGCGGCGGCCGGAAGCCGGTATTTTCCGGCTGACGGATCGGCTGTTTCTGTCGCGGGTGGACGAGTATCTGCAGAACAATCTGCACCGCAATCTCTCACTGGAGAAGATCGCCGCCCATTTCGGGATTTCCGCGCGGACGCTGGGGCGGCGTTATCTGCGGAGCAAGGGGTGCACGGTCTGGAACACGGTCGTTCGCATGCGCATGGACAGGGCCCGGACGCTGTTGTGGAACACGCCGCTTTCGGTGGCGGAGATTGCCGTCCGCTGCGGCTATGCGGACGGGCATTACTTTTCCAATTGTTTCCGGAAACATTTCGGCTGTCCTCCCGGCCGGACCCGGTACATTGCGCGGGAGACGGCATCGGAAGACCTCTGACGGCGGGACGGCGGTTGTCGCCGGTGCGGGAGCGGCATGAGAATAGGACGGCGCCGTCTCTTTTCAAACAAGGAATCGCCGGGAGCGACTGGAAATTTTGAAAAGACGATGTTATAGTATTACTTCAAGTATTGTGTTTGGGGATTTTTTCAGGATCCAAAATAAAAACAGGGAGTCGAAACTGTGAGCTACACCGTACTCGTGTTCGTCAAGCAGGTTCCGGATACCCAGAACATTACCGGCGACGCCATGACGCCGGAGGGTACCGTGAATCGGGCAGCTCTCCCCGCGATCTTCAATCCCGAAGATCTCAACGCCCTTGAGCTTGCTCTCCAACTGAAAGACCGCTATGGCGTTCGCGTCGTGGTCGGAACCATGGGACCGCCCTCCGCCGCGGAGGTGCTGCGCAATTCCCTGTTCCGCGGCGCCGATGAGTGTGTGCTGCTGACGGACCGGGCGTTTGCCGGGGCGGACACGCTGGCCACAAGCTATGCCCTGAGCTGCTGTGCGAAGAAAATCGGCAAGTTCGATCTGATTCTCTGCGGCCGTCAGGCCATCGACGGCGATACCGCCCAGGTGGGACCGCAGCTGGCCGAAAAACTGCACATTCCGCAGATCTGCTACGTCGAGGAAGTGCTGGAGCTGACCCCCGAAAAGGTGGTCGCGCGGCGTGCGATCGAAGGTGGTTATGAAGTGCTCGAATCGCCGCTTCCGGCACTGATGACGGTGATCGAAGGCAACGACCCGCGTCCGATGGCCGGACATCGGATCATGAAGTACAAACGGGCGAAAACCCCGTCGGAAGTACTGAAGGCGCAGGGGGATTCCAATTACGTCGATTCCGAATCCGCGGCTCCCGTGATCGAGGATCTGCGCGCCAGAGGGCTGCTTATCGAGGAATGGTCGGCCGAATACGTCGGTGCCGACCGGAATCGGATCGGGCTGGCGGGTTCTCCGACCAAGGTCAAAAACATCATGAGCGTGGTGCTGACCGCGAGCGAAGCCAAGGCGGTGGAACCGACCGATGCCGGTATCACCGGACTCATTCACGAACTGATCAGCGATCATACCCTGGGGTGAAAAACATCATGGCTGAAAAACTGGGAAATGTCTGGGTGTTCATCGAGCAGGAAGGCGGAAAAATCGCCGACGTCAGTCTCGAACTCGTCTGCAAGGGCCGTGAACTCGCCGCCCGGCTCGGCGTGAAAACCGAAGCCGTGCTGCTCGGGGACCAGCTGGAAGGCTGTTTGAATACACTGTACGCCTACGGCTGCGAAACGGTGTTTCTGGCCGAGAACAAGCGGCTGGAGCCCTTTACCGTGCTGCCGTATGCCAAGGTGATCATGGACCTGATCCGCAAGCACAAACCGAATATTCTGCTGTTCGGCGCGACGATGAAGGGGCGTGAGCTCGCACCCCGCCTCGCTTCCGAAAAGCTGGCCGGCCTGACCGCCGACTGCACCGATCTCAAGATCGACGATTTCGACGACAAGGTCAACAAGAAATCCTATACCGACAAGCTCATGCAGATCCGTCCCGCTTTCGGGGGCAACATCATCGCCACCATCGTCAACACCTGGGACGATCCGCAGATGGTCACCGTGCGGGAAGGCGTCATGAAAATGGACGCGCCCGATTTCTCCCGCAAGGGCAAGGTCGTGCGCGTGCCGGTGGAACTGTCCGACGTCGACACCGTGGTCAAGGTGCTGGAACGGGTTCGCGCCGACAAGGAAGTGGATCTCAAGGGCGCGCAGATCATCGTGGCCGGCGGCTACGGCGTCGGCTCCAAGGAGAATTTCAAGCTGATCCGCGAGCTGGCCGAAGTGCTCGGCGGAGAAGTCGGAGCTTCCCGCGCGGCGGTGGACGCCGGCTGGATCGACCACGATCACCAGGTGGGACAGACCGGGGTGACGGTGCGGCCGCGGCTGTACATTGCGTGCGGGATTTCCGGTTCGATCCAGCATCGCGCCGGGATGAGCGATTCGAAGAAGATCATCGCCATTAACACCGATCCGGACGCGCCGATCTTTTCGGTGGCGCACTACGCGATCGTCGGCGACTTGAACGAAGTGGTTCCGAAAATGATCAAAGCCTTCAAGGCCAAGGCGTAACGGAGGTTTACAAGATGGCTAACTTTTACAAGGACAATCCGGACCTCCAGTTTTCGCTCGAACATCTCGATCTGAGCGAAGCCGTGGCGCTGCGGGAGGACAATTACCGGGATGCGGAAAAATATGAAGGCGCGCCGGTGGATTTTCAGGACGCGCTCGACAACTACCGCCGGGTGCTGGACGTCATCGGCGAAATCTGCGGCGACCGGATCGATCCGCGGTCGCGGATTGTCGACCGGGAAGGGCCGCATTTCGAAAACAACACGGTGACCTATCACCCGCTGACGCAGAAGAACCTGGAAGACCTGCGCCGGGCGGACGTCATGGGGGTGATGCTGCCGCATCGTTACGGCGGGCTGAATTTTCCGGTTTCGGTTTACACCATGCTGACGGAAATGGTTTCCCGCGCCGACGCCTCGCTGCAGAACCTCTTCGGGCTGCAGGACATCGCCGAAACCATCTGCGAATTCGGCAACGAGGAACAGCGCCAGCAGTATCTGCCGCGTTTCGCGACCGGCGAATTTGACGGTTCGATGGACTTGACGGAACCGGATTTCGGCTCTGACCTGCAGTCGGTGCGGCTCCGGGCCTGGCAGGACGAAAAGACCGGCCAGTGGTACCTCAACGGAATGAAGCGCTTCATCACCAACGGATGCGCCAAGGTGCACCTGGTGCTGGCCCGTTCCGAGGAGGGGACCAGCGACGGGCGGGGACTGTCCATGTTTATCTGCGAAGCGGGTCCGAAGCTGGTGGTGCGCCGGATTGAGGACAAACTCGGGATTCACGGTGTGGCGACCTGCGAACTGCAGTACAACGACGTGCCGGCGCAGCTGTGCGGCAAACGCCGTTTCGGTCTGATCAAGTACGTGATGAGTCTGATGAACGGCGCCCGGGTGGCGATCAGCGCCCAGGCGCTCGGCATTGCCGAAGCCGCCTATCGTGAAGCGCGCAAGTACGCTGCCGAACGGGAGCAGTTCAAGAAGCCGATCGACCGTTTCCCGGCGATTTACGACATGCTCAGTTCGATGAAGGTGAAAATCACTGCGGCCCGCGCGCTGCTGTATGAAACCACCCGTGCCGTCGATCTGCGGAACGGCTACAACCATCTGGTCGAACGCGGCGAAAACGTGACGCCGGAAGACCGCGCCGCCCAGAAGTATTACAACCGCGTCGCCGCGGTGCTGACGCCGATGTGCAAGGCGCTGGCCACCGAAACCGCCAATCAGGTCGCCTACGATACGATTCAGATTCACGGCGGAACCGGGTTCATGCGGGATTTCAATGCCGAACGGTATTACCGCGATGCGCGCATCACCAACATTTACGAAGGCACCACGCAGCTGCAGGTGGTGGCTGCCATCGGCGGCGTGCTCCAGCGCGACAACGACAAACGCCTGGCCGAACTGATGGCGCTGCCGTTTACCGGCAAGCTGCTCCGGCTCAAGGAAGTGATCGCCGGTCATCATGCCCGGTTGCTGGAAGCGGTGAAGTTCGTGTCCGAAAAGAAGGATCCGGAATATCACGACCTGATGGCGCGCAGCCTGGTCGAAATGGAAACCTATGTGTTCGTCGGCATGCTGCTGCTGCGGGATGCGCTGAAGTGCGACAAGCGCCTGCCCATTGCCGAACGCTATGTGCTGGATTCCGTGCCGGAATTCCAGAAGCGTTACATGCGGGTGATGTCGAACGATACGGCGTTGATCGACAATCATCGCGACATCATCGATTACTGATGGTGGTGACAGGGGCGCTCTGCGCCTGAAGATCCTGGCGGGACGCGGTCGGAAAAAGCCGCGCCCCGCCCGGTTGTTGCCGGAGGCCGGAGATTTTTCCGGAAAAACAAGGAGAGAAAACCATGAATAACGATTATCTGGCCCGGGCCAGGAAAGTGATTCCCGATCCGCAGATTCTGTCGGTGGTGGCCGCCCGGCGGGCGCGCCAGCTTGCGTTCGGGGCGCGTCCGATGATCAAATGTGATTCGGAAAACCACCTGGATGTGGCGCTGCTGGAGATTGCCGAAGGGCTGCTCAGCTATGAGTTCGGAGCGCCCGGCGAGACAGAGGCGGCCGCGGTCGCGGAAACCGAAACGCCGGCCTCCGAAAGCGCGGAATGAGTTTGCCAACCTGGGAAGAACGGAGAAAGACGATGTCGGAACAGGCGCAAGTGGCCGTGCTGATGGGCAGCAAAAGCGATCTGCCGGTGCTGCAGGGCGCGTTTCGGGTGTTTGATGAATTCGGAATCCGGTATGTGGCCCGGGTGCTTTCGGCGCATCGCACGCCGGAGGCCGCCGCGGCGTTTGCCGCCGGGGCGGAAGCCTCCGGGATCCGGGTGGTGATCTGTGCCGCCGGGATGGCGGCTCATCTCGGCGGCGTGGTGGCGGCGCATACCACGCTGCCGGTCATCGGAATACCGGTGGCCTCGGAGCCGTTCAACGCGCTGGATTCCCTGCTGGCGACGGTACAGATGCCGCCGGGCATTCCGGTGGCGGCGGTGACCGCGGGGAAGGCCGGAGGAAAAAATGCGGCGTTGTACGCGGTGGCGATTCTGGCGCTGAGTTCTCCGGAGCTGGCGACGAAGCTGAAGGCTTTTCGCCGGGAACAGGCCGAACAGGTGCTGCGGGCCGATGCGGAACTGCAGCAGGAACTGAAGCAGTCCTGAGTTGCCGGTCGCATCGGAGTCATGAAACAGGTATCCGTTCCGTGCGCAACGCTCTATCTGGACCATGCTGCGGCGACGAGGCCGGATCCGGAGGTGCTGGATTACTTTCGGGAGTGTGCGCTGCGTGATTACGCCAATCAGGAGGCGACCCACGGGGCGGCCTACCGGTTGCGCGGGCAGCTGGAGGAGGCTGGAGAACGTCTGGCGCAGGCCGTCGCCGGACGTTCGATGGCGGTGCACTGGGCGATGACGGGGACGGAGCTTTTCGGGGCGCTGGCGGCGTTGCCGCACCGGAGGCAGGGGAATATCGTAACCAGCGGCGCGGAGCATCCGGCGCTGGCGGCCGCTTTGTGGCAAATGGACAGTGAAGTGCGCTTTCTGACCCGGCAGGACGGCGAACTGCTGCCGGGACCGGGATGTCTGGATGAACGGACGCGACTGCTGGCCGTGCACCACGTGCAGAGCGAAACCGGCCGGATTACGGATGTGGATGCTCTGGCGGCGACGTTGCGCCGGGAAGCGCCGCAGGCGCTGCTGCTGGCGGATACGATTCAATCGGCGGGGAAGCTGCCGCTGCCGGAGACGGCGGATTTTCTGACGGTTTCGGGGCACAAGCTGGGGGCGCCGGGGGGCGCGGCGCTGCTGATCAATCCCGCATGGAAGGAGTTGCCGCTCATGCGGCAGACATTGCAGCGGCTGCGAAGCGGAGAATACCGTTTCGGCCGGCCGGAACCGGCGTTGCTTCTGACGCTGGTGTTTGCCGCGGAGCTCCGGGCGGAACGGCGGGAGCGTGAGCTGCGCCGGGTGCGGCAGGTGCAGACCGCCATGCGGCGGGCGCTGGCGGAACTCTCCCTGCCGGGCGGCGGCAGAGTGGTGTTTACCGTACCCGAGGAAAAAAGTTCTCCGTACATTCTTCATGTGCGTTTTCCGGGATTTCAGGGAGGGGTGCTGGTGCGGATGCTTTCGGAATACGGGGTGTTCGCGGCGAGCGGAAGCGCCTGCCGGGCGGAAAGCGATCGCCCGAGCGCGGCGTTGCTGGAGCTGGGGCTGTCCCGGGAAGAGGCGTATTCCGGGGTGCGACTGAGTTTTTCCGCAGAGAACAGTCCGGACGAGGCCGGGGCGCTCCGGGAAATCTTCGAGCAGGTGCTGCGCGCTTACTGAAAACCGTTTTTTTCACAAAACGTGCTGGAAAAACGGTGGCTCCCGTGTTATTTTTTTCCCATACGGTGATTCATGCCGAAGGTAACACGAACAAAGGAGTGGAATCATGTGGAAGAAATGGATGGCGTTGACCATGCTGGCCGCAGCAACGGCCGGGACCGCGGCGGAAGCGCTCTGGGACGGGGCGCTGGACCGTCTGTCTCTGCGGGAAGGGGCGAAGCTGAAGGAAGTTTCCGTCAAAGCGGAGGACGGAACGCTGGTGATCAACGCCGTCAGTGAAGGCGACAGTGTGACGTATGTCTGTCTGCAGATTCCGGTTGCTCCCTGTTTCGCCGCCGGGAAACGGCTCTCTCTGGAGGCCTGGAGCGATACGCCGAAGGAGACGATCGGATTTTATGTACGTGCTCTGACGGCCGACAATCGGAAGGTGCTGAGTTACCAGAAATGGAACGTGCTGACGAACCAGCCCGAAGTCTTCGTGCTGACGCCGGGCGTGAGCGGCCGGCTCCGGTGGGAAACCGACGAAGTGAAGGCGCCGGACGGCGAAATCGCCAAACTCTGGATTTATATCGGTGCGCGCGGCAACGGCAAAAAAATGAATCTCCATATCCGGGATCTCAAGTGGATCGACGATCCGCTGGCGGAATTCCGTGCGCAGCGCGGCCGGGAACTGGCCGGTTCGACGAACGGTCAGGCGCTGGAACGGGACGGCGTGATCGCCGCCGAGGCGACGGCGGGAGCGGACACGGTTACCTATTTTGATTTCCGGCTGCCGATGGAACCGGTTTCCGTGGAAGGCAAACAGCTGAATTTCACCGCCTGGTCCAAGACGCCGGCTTTGACGAAGGCGCTGTACGTCCGTGGCTACAATGCGGCGGGGGAATGCATCCTGTCCTACAAGAGCTGGAATGGACTGCTGGCCGCGACGCCGAAGGCATTCCGGCTGGCGATCGGGAACAGTTCGGACGGACTTGTCTGGGAACCGGAGATGGTCAAGGAGACCGCCGATAAGAAACTGACGCAGCTGCACTTCTACATCGGCACGCGCGGGAACCGGGGACAGGTGTTCAGCGCGGAATTTTCGAAGATTTCCGTGGGGGAGTGACGCCGGGCGTCGTGCTTTCCGCCGCCGGGTTTGAAAAACTCGGTGTCGGCGCCCGTTCCGCGGAAATCCGCAGTCTGATCGCCGGCGAGGATGCGGCCGGAAAACGCTTCATCCTCTGCCGCCCCCAGGACCACGGTGAACGGGGGTATCTGCTGTTCACGGAGCTGGACAGCGGTCGGACGTTGCAGTACTTCAACCCGGATACCGTGCGGCAGGGGGATAATTTCGGCTCGGTACTGACCAGGGACGGGAAGTTTTACTATGATCAGGCGGGCGGTCATGTGCTCTGTTTCGACGTCAATACCCGGAAGACGGAATATCTGGGACGTCCCGATCCGCAGACTCAGCATTTCATGGTGTATACCGAAGGTCCCGACGGAACGGTCTGGATGGGCGGCTATCCCCATGCCAGCGTCACGGCTTATAACCCCCGGAGTGGAAAGTTCCGCAATTATGGTTCCATGGACCCACGGGAAAAATATCTCTATCAGATTGCTGTGGACCGGAACGGCTGGGTGTACAGCGGCGTCGGTTCTGCCCGCGCCAACATTCTGGCGCTCGACCCGGAAAGCGGGAAAGTTACGCAGTTACTGCCGGAGGAAAAACGCGCCCTGGGATACGGTCGGGTGACGGCCGGGCAGGACGGTTATGTGTATGCGGACTACCGGGATTTCCGGGTGCGGCTGCTGGATGGAAAAATCGTGGACGAGAACGTCTCCTGTCCCGCTCCGGCCGCAATCAAGGCGCCGAAATACGGCGGGATCGTGCGGGATTTCGCCGACGGTTCC